>VBAQ01000140.1 GCA_005883765.1 Bacteroidota bacterium | reverse complement strand
CTTCCCAGTCATCCCAGTGCCTGTCATTGAGATTATCAAAAATGTATGCATTTGATTTTGTTAATTCAGGATAATAATCGCTGCCGAGTACTTTTTTTACTTTCACCTCTCTATCGCGCAGCATGTATTTCCCATCGGGTGAAAGATTTTTATTTGCCAGCATGCTGTCAGGATTACTTATCTCGATAGCAGTGCCGCCATTTATTGGAATCATATAAGATTTGCGTTTGGTCTTATTGGTTTCCACATCCGGCGTACTTACAGAATACACCAGGTATTTCCCATCCTTTGAAATACCAAGGCCAGCGACTCTTCCAAGTTTCCAAAGCAATTCCGGCGTCATTCGGTCCTGGCAAAGCGCAATCAATGGAGCTATTACTAAAAAAAGCAGTACAGTCTTTTTGAGCATGGTAAATTTTGTTTTTGTAGGCAGCTAAATTACAGATATTGACTTTCATTGTTTACAGTTCCCCGTCGCACATTTAGAGTATGCCGCCATTGAAACGGATGACCATGCAGATGCAAAATGAAACGACGTTAAGTCACTGGGGATAACCAGGAATATTCAGACCAAGGATAATATTCCGTTTTGCATGAAGAATACCGGCTTTATTTTCCAGCGAAACGATCCCATCACCACCACGTTTCTCCTGCCTGCTCCTTTCAGATGCTGTCAAAAAAGGATCGCCATTGAAAAGATACTCGTCGATGTAGTATTCATTTTTATCAGGCTCTTTTACGATGGCATGAACATGTGCAGGAATATTTGTGTTGGGATAGTGTCCAGGCTTCAGAGTATAAAACCGGTAGCTGCCATTTTTGTCTGTCTTTAGCCAGCCGCGAATATGGCCGTTTCGTTTCTCCCACCCGGTTGCATTGGGACCGGGAGTATAGTGCCCGGTCTGGTCGGTATGATATACATAAAGTACGACATCTTTGGCCGGCGTTTTCCCATCACGCTGGTAAACTATTCCACTGATCTCCATCTTTGGACCAGGTTGATTAAAATCGGGTAAAGTATCAACAGACTTCAACTGTTTGAAGGGTATAGGGCTTTCAAAAACGGCTTCACATCCTTCACAGGGGCCACCAACATGTTTGCTGATTTTAGCGATGGCCTTGTTTTTATCTTGCGAACAACCTGTCATTTGTAAAAGAATTATGGAGGCGAGAGTAAGTAATATCTTCATAAAACTAATTTATTGATGCAAGGTGAAACATTAGCATCTAAGGGAGAAATCATTTACCTATAAGGCAATAGTTTCTTGACGAAGGGAAAATGATCCCCTGTTTGCTACCCTATGTCAAGAAAGAGCATCATTTGCTGTAATCGAATTTACGGTGCTGATTTTGTAAATTTATTTTGGGTATTGGGTCCATAACGATGCGAACTAAACTATATCATATCCTTTTTTGGTGCCTGGTTGCAGGAATATGGTTTTACCTGAGATACCAGGACTATTCTTCCCTCCGATTAGCTGCGCAGGTTACCGTGATCAAGGTCATCGACCTGGCCTTGTTGATATACTTTGTCAACCTTGTGCTGGTACCGAAACTCTTATACAGGAAGAAATATGGATGGTTTGCTGTCACATTCATCTCAGCCGTGGCTATTACCAGCTTTATAAAAATGCTGGTGCTTGCAAGAGTGCAGCACGATGATCTCAGCACGTTTACCAATGTAAAACAGAAAGTCTATAACAATTTCGTTACGCAATTTTTTTTAGTGCTGGCAAGTATTGGCCTGAAATCAGTCTTTGACTATTTACGGCTCCAGAGAAAAATGGCGGAAGTTGCGAAAGAGAAAGCTGAGGCAGAATTGAACTTTTTAAAGTCACAGATCAATCCACATTTTTTATTCAATTCCCTTAACTCCGTTTATTTTTTAATTGATAAGGAAAATACCGAAGCAAGGCAGGCTTTGAATAAATTCTCGGATATGCTTCGATACCAACTGTATGAATGCAATGACGATAAAATACCGATTGAAAAAGAGATCGGCTACCTGAATGATTATGTTGCCCTTCAAAAATTACGCAGGGAAGCTCATGATGATATTGAGTTTAACTGCGCTGAAAATGTAAAGGATTTTTCGATCGAGCCATTACTACTGATGCCTTTTGTTGAGAATTCGTTTAAACACCTGTCGCACTTCGGTCATGGCAGGAAGAATCTCATAAGAATTTCGGCTACCCGGGTCAATGGTGAATTTAATTTCAGCGTGATGAATACCATCGACTACACGAGCACCAGGAAACCCGTAGGTGGAATCGGATTAAAAAATGCAAAAAGAAGATTAGAGCTTCTTTATAATGGCAAACACAACCTGGAAATAAATGAAACGGGAGATTTGTTTACCGTAGAATTGAAAATAAAAATTTAGATGATTATCAACTGCATTATAATTGATGATGAGCCGCTGTCGAGAAAGGGTTTGAAAGAATATATTGCTGAGATCGATTTCCTGAATCTTGCAGGTGAATTTGAGAATGCAATTAAGGCAACAGAATTGCTGAGCAAAGGAAATATCCATCTGCTTTTCCTGGATATACAAATGCCAAAAATTACTGGCCTTGATTTTTTCAAATCGCTCCAAATGGCTCCGCCCGTGATTTTTACAACGGCCTACCCGCAATATGCGTTGGAGGGTTTTGATTTGAACGCTTTGGACTATCTCGTGAAGCCCATTTCATTTGATCGGTTCTTAAAGGCGGCCCTAAGAGCAAAAGAGTATTACGAAATACGGCAACATAACAATGAGGTGGCTGGTGGGAAAAGAGAAGATTATTTTTTTATCAAGTCGGACAACAAGCTGGTAAAGATTTTTTTCGATGAGATTCTATTCGTTGAAGCGCTTCAGAACTATGTAACGATCCATACGGCCGATAAAAAATATATCACCTATCTCACCTTTAAATCCGTTGAGGAATATCTGCCCCGCGATAGCTTCATAAAAACTCATAAATCATACATTATCTCCGCCTCAAAGATCCATAGCATTGAGGGCAATGATATTCGCATTGGCAACCATCACGTGCCCATCAGCAGGAATGAAAAAGAAGACGTGATGGAAAGATTGCTGAAAGGAAAATTTTTGAAAAGATAAAAGATCAAGATACAAGGAACAAGGTACAAGGAACAAGAAGCAAGGAACAAGCAGCAACTGTCAGATTAACTCTTAGCTATTTCACTTGTACAAGTCAGCTCTTGTGCCTTGACCCTTGTTTTTTATAAAATATTATCATCCTTAAACTGGTACTGCTCCTTGATCTTTCTCATGACTTCGTCCATGCTGGCGCGGTGATCTTCGGGTTTCCATTCACCTCTCTCCCATTGATCAAGTTCCTTGTCAATATTTTTCTTTTGAATTTCAGTAAGCTTATCTATTAATTGCTCAGACATTTCCTTTTGCTTTTGAAAAAAAGCTCTCTTCTTCTGATGTAATACTTCCTTATCTGCACGAATATGATTTTCGTCGGCCGCCATTTGAAGCAATTCCTCTTTGGCAAGCGCGATATCGTAAGGGCCGATTGGCATGATGAGTTTTGACAGCACAGGTCCAATTTCGATTAGCACGATCAGCAATGATACAAGCAAACAACTCCAAAATACGCTGCTCTCCTCACCCGATAGATCCGACAAAGCCTTGTTCCTTTCCAAAAATCCCATATTTGCCTGGGCACGGGCCTCATAGTTTTTTCTTTTTTGCTCCATGTCTGCTTTGGCGTTTGCTAGTATGTTATCCTGGTTTGCAATATTCCTTTCTAATGAGGATTGCTCGGCTGCATATTGGTCTTTGGCCTTGTTGTACGCGTCCAATTTTAAATGCGTCAGTTTTTCAATACCGCGTTGCCCCGAACCTCCGGTGCCATCAGCCTCTTGTACGTAAGAAGTCTGTAAATTCTGAAGCTCATTCTCAATAGCCAGCCTTCTGTCATTCAGTCGTTGCCTCTCTGCACCTGCAGCATTGATCAACGCATTATTTTCGAGAGCAAGCAAACTATCATTCCGCTGGATCTTTTTATGAAGATTCTCCGTCATCTTCACATTGATCTCCTTCTCAAAAATTTTCAACTCAAGAGGTCTTGCTATAGTAAATCCGATCAGCAATGCCAAAATCAATCTAGGCACAGCCATCCATAGTTGCTTTCGTTTGCTGATGCCATATTTGCGCATCGTGGAGACGAGAAAACGATCGAAATTAAAAATGATCAATCCCCACACAAGCGCAAAGCCAATTGCCCAGACCCAATTGTCGAATACCGTGTACACGGCATAGCCTGCCGAAATAGATGCCAGCACAAAAGTCGCCAGCAACACTCCGCCCAATCCCGAGTACTTTGCGTGCTCGGACGGGAATTGTTTTAACAGGTCCTGGTGTGCACCGGCACACCACCATAAAAATTTTTTATCACTGGGTTTCCTGGATTCGCCGAAGGAGTCATAGGTGTACAAGCCATTTTCGTGGTCGTTGGTTGCCGCCATAAAAAAAGATTTACAGTTATGAAAAATAGAATTACTTAATAAAGGTTGAAGTGGAGTTGTTGAAAAAACGAAGAAAGTCGGCGAATAGTATAAATGCAAAGTTAAAAGGGCATGCTCAGCCAAATGCGTGCGTCATTTTACCTTACAATGTGGGATGCCTTCTTTCAGTTGTTCCTAAATGCAGAATAAAATTCCAGAACGCACAAGTGTGCGACGCAACAGACGTCCAATTGTTGTAATATAGCTCGCGACAAAAAAAATCTTCTCGTGGCTAATAGTGGCTAAAAATTTGCAGGCTTTATCAAAACGTAAACCTATGAATGCAAAAGATATAATATATGACCAGCGAACTTTTGATGATAAGCATTTAACGTGCCCTCGCTGTGGATGGGATGGTACCGGCAGTGAAACTCACGTGGCCGGTTTTTACGGCATCAGCAAATTCAAAGAGGTGCTTTGCCCAAAGTGTAGTGAATATTTGGGCAATCTCCCAAGAGATCGATCTTATGGGGAAGGTAAATTGGATTCGCAGATCGGACCCATCTAATTTTTTCGCAAGGATCACGAAATCCTGCCGCCGCATCGATCAAAAGCGGAGAAAATTTTGTCGGTGACACCTTGGAAGAAATACCCAACGGTTGTGTAGCGCGTGATCGCCCTTACCTTATTATGCCTCGTATTTTGTTCGCATGTTCAATCAATTCAAGCAGGTAATCATAATTTTCTTTTTCGAGACAGCTTTTGAATTTTTTGAGTTGGGTGATATGCTCATTTAAAACGTCCAGTACATTTTCTCTATTTTGCATAAATATGGGAACCCACATCGCCGGGTTACTTTTTGCTAAACGAACTGTGCTTTCGAACCCGGCACTGGCCAATTCAAAGATCGCTTCCTCCTCTCTTTCTTTTTCGAGTACAGTATTTGCCAACGCAAATGAAGTGATGTGTGAAATATGGCTTACGTAAGCAGCATGAAGGTCGTGAGCTCGGGCCTCCATTTCAAGCAACCTCATCCCGATCTTTCCAAACATTTTTTTTGTCCATTCAAGAGCGTCAGTGTCGGAATCCCTGGCGTTGCAAATAACAACCGCCACTTTTTCGAAAGCGCCTTTAACGGCGGCCTGTGGCCCACTGTATTCTGTTCCCCACATGGGATGTGCTGCCACATAGCGACTTCTTTTAGGATGGTCTTTTACTGCTTCGATCAATTGCGATTTGGTGGAACCAAGATCGATAACGATCTGGTTCGTGATCTTATTTAAAACATGAGGCAATAACGTTACCAGGTTGTCTACGGGAGTAGCCAGAATGATGACCTCAGATTGTTGGATGGCATCATCAATCGGCAAAATCTCATCTACCAGTTCTAATTCCAATGCTTTTTGAGCATGAAATTCGTTTATTTCGACCCCGGTCAATTTTGAAGAAATCTTTTTTTCGTGGAGTTGCAAGGCCAATGAGCCTCCTATAAGCCCGACTCCAACTATCGCTATTTTCTTTCGCTCCAGGGGCACGCGGCTCTCACCAGCGGGAGAAGCCATCCACCCGTCGGCCTCTCTTTTCAAAATGTCCTTCTTTTCCATAACAGTCTTATTTTATAATTCTCTTAATTGCTTCGTCGATCTTTTCTTCAGCGGCACACAAACTAACCCTGACATATTTTTCTCCTGCACTTCCAAAAATTCCCCCGGGGGTTATAAACACATACGAGTTGTGGAGAATAAAATCAGAACACTCGAAACAATCTTTAAATCGCGTGTCAATTTTTGCCCACACAAAAAGTCCTGCCTGGTCCCTGGAATAGACGCAATTCAATGAATCCAACAACTTGAAAACTTTTTCCCTCCTTTTTTTGTAAACCTGATTTACCTGTTCGTGCCAATCTCTTCCCAGCGATAAAGCCTTTGCTGCAGCCAATTGAACGGGCAGAAACATTCCGCTATCCATATTGCTTTTAAAACGAATCACTTCATCTATTCTTTCTTTTACGCCACAGAGCATCCCCACTCTCCATCCTGCCATATTGTGTGACTTACTCAAAGAGTTCAACTCGATCACGCAATCTTTTGCACCTTCAACACTCAGTATGCTCATCGGGGCATCGTTCAGAATAAAGCTGTAAGGATTATCATGAATCACCAGGATCTTATTTGCCTTCGCAAATGCCACAACATTCTCGAATAATTTTTTAGTTGGCAATTGACCTGTGGGCATTTGTGGATAGTTCAAAAAAAGACCTTTAATTCCGTTCAGCGGCGCTTGCGAATTCTCTCTTATCAGGTGCTCGATTTCCGCAAAATCAGGTTCATAATCGTTCTCCTCTTTTAAAGTGTAGGGAACAGGTGTTGCGCCGGATAATTTCACAGCGCTTGAATAAGTGGGATAGCCTGGATTGGGCACCAGGACAGCAATCCCCGCCTGGAAGTAGGTCATGCAGATATGCATGATACCTTCCTTGCTTCCGATGAGGGGCAATATTTCCGTGTCCGGGTTTAATTCGACGCCATACCACTTCTTATACCATTCGCTGATGGCTTTCCGCAAAACGGCGGAACCTTTGTATGGCTGATAAGCATGAACATTTGGTTTTGCACTCTCTTCCTGTAGCGTTTTAATTACCTCAGCGTGTGGTGGCAGATCAGGACTGCCGATGCCAAGGTTAATGATATTCTTGCCTAGCTTGTTGAGTTCATCGATTTCTCTCAGCTTTTGCGAAAAGTAGTATTCACCAATTCCGTCCAGCCGTTTTGCAAGTTGCATAGACATTATTTAAAGGCATCAAAAAACAAATTACAAGAACCAGATAAATTACAAATCAAAAAGCCAAACCCGGGGTTGAATTGAATGTGAATATTTATTTTGGGATTTGTGATTTGTCATTTGGAATTTATTTTTTTATTTCCACTCCCCCTTTTTATAGACGCCATAAATTTTCAAATGTTCGGTTAGCGGTTTTATATGTTCAATGACTTTTTCAAATTGAGCAGTATCCTGGAATTCCATGTCAACGTGAAAGCTATATTTAAAATCAGTGTCGGGAATTGGAAAACTCTGGAGCTTGCTTAAATTGATGCCGTCGTCAGCGATCTTTGTCAACACTCTCGCAAGACTTCCTCTTGAATGATCGGTGTGAAAACTCAGCGAAGCTTTATTGGAGCCATCAACTGTTTTTGCAACATCCTCCCTTTGCAAAATCAAAAATCTCGTGTAATTATTTTTAAGTGTATGGATGTTAGGAACAAGAACGTCCAGTTCGAATAACTCAGCGGCAAGTTTGCTTGCAATTGCAGCAACATGTTTACTCTTATGCTGGTGGACATGTTTAGCGCTTAAGGCTGTATCTTCCGTTTCGACTAATTTCCAGTCGAATTTATCCAAAAAATCAAAACATTGCTGGATGGCCATGGGGTGTGAGTGAACTTCGCGGATGTCTTCGAGGTTTATTCCAGGGTTGACCAGCAGGTTCTGCCTGATCTGCAGGTAAACCTCACCAATGATCACCAGGTTGCTTCGTTGTAGCAAGTTATAGTTGGCCAAAATGCTGCCGGCAATAGAATTTTCTATTGCCATTACTCCGCCGCCGCTTTCCTTTTTGCTGGCAGCAACTTTTATTACCTCACGAAACGTGGCACATGGGATCACTTCGACGTTCTTTCCGAGGAAATGCTGCGCAGCCATTTGATGAAAGCTGCCCTCGTAGCCTTGTATCGCAAACCTCCTCGCAGCCTTAGCGGCGGGGCCAGGGTCCGCGCTGGCTTCGCTCAAATTATTTTCGTTTTTGTCCGGTGTCATCTTGCAAAAGTTTCATTTCGTTTATCCAAAATAATCCCTTTGGATTGGGGCAAAAAAAACCCCCGGTTTGCCGGGGGATACTTTATGTTGATTTTCGTTTAAATGCTAATAAGTTCTCAACAAAAGCATTCCCGGCTTCCGTGTAAAGAAGTAATAAAAATAAAACCAGTATGCCTTTGCGATCGTCATATTTCAAAATTAATCATCCATTCCAAACAAAAAAATTATTGGGCTGTTTTTTTTAGCAGTAGACCGCCATGCTCAATGCAAAAAGGCCTCCTAAGGGAAGCCTCTTCGATTGCTTGCCTCAGAATGCGTTACTTCTTTTTACTTGTGTCACTCTTCATTTTTGAAGTGTCGGTCATCATCTTGCTCGAAGTGTCCATAGGCGCAGTAGTTGTAGTGTCAGGTGTTACCGTAGTACTGTCCTTGGTCTCTGAGCTACTGCCACTGTTGTTACAAGCTGCTAAAGCCGATACGATAATTGCAATTGCAAAAAACTTTTTCATTTGTCGAATTTTTGAGAATTGTTAACAATAGATTTGGGGTTTATACCAGATGCAGGCAAAAGGTAACCCTAAGTTTTTAAAATTTTTTTACACGCCAGAGGGTTACTATTTTTAAAACTTCGTATTAAATCAAGGATGTAGTGAAATCCGAAAACAACGAAAAAGGGTTATTACAGGGATTGGCCCAGAGTGATAAAAAGGCTATCGAAACTATATACAGGGAAAATTACAATATGATCCAGTCACTGATTATCAACAACAGTGGCTCGGCCGACGATGCAAAGGATATTTTCCAGGAAACCATGATAGTTCTTTACGAAAAAGTAAGATCAGGAACTTTTGAGCTTAACTGCCTGATCAAGACTTATGTTTATTCAGTAAGCCGCCGTCTATGGCTCAAGCGCCTTCAGCAAATGAATCGCTACGCTCCGGCTCTTGAGAATCTGAAGGACACGGTGCCGGTTGATGAGGAAATAGAAGAAAACGAAAGAATAAACAATGAGTTCCAGGTAATGGAAAAAGCTATTGGCAGCTTAGGTGAACCTTGCAGAAGTCTTTTAGAGGCATATTACCTGGAGAAAAAAAATATGCAGGATATAGCGTTATCGTTTGGATATACGAATGCAGAAAATGCCAAAAACCAGAAGTACAAGTGCCTGATGAGATTGAAAAAAATATTTTTTGCCCAATATAAAAACGGAAACGGTAATGGATGACATTAAAATTCTTGATGCGGTTGAAAGATACATCCGCGGTGAAATGACGCCGGATGAGCGCCTGTATTTTGAGCAATTGCGAAAAACAAATGCTGAGGTTGACCTGCTGGTGGTGGAACACACACTGCTTCTGCAACAGATGAACCGTTTCAGCGAATGGAAGAAATTTAAGCACACGCTCCAGGAAGTGCATATTGACCTCGCAGAACAAGGAAAGATCCGTTCAAATAAGCTAAGGCCCAAAGCTAAAGTTGTCTACCTGTGGAAAAAATATAGACGCGTGACGGCTATTGCAGCGTCTATTGCTGGAATAACAACGTTAAGCATTTTGGCCCTTGTGAATTCGCTGACGCCACGAATAAAAGATCCAAAATACCAGGAATTGGTTAGAGATGTAAAAGTCCTTAAAGACACCCAAAAAGCCCTGGACAACAAGATTAAAATAGTAGACAAAAAAACGGAGGAACCCATTATTTCCACTCCCGTGCGTTACAATGGGACAGGTTTTCTAATTGACACGAAGGGTTTGATGATCACCAATGCACACGTAGTTAAAAATTCAAAAAATATTTTCGTTCAAAACAATAAGGGGGACCAATTCAAAGCCTTTGTAGTAAGGCTGGATGTGCCGCGTGACGTTGCCATCATCAAAATTGATGATGATCGATTCAAATCTTTTGCTTCCTTGCCTTATAGTATTCGCAAAACGACCTCTGACATAGCAGAACCGGTATTTACTTTGGGGTATCCAAGGGATGAGATCGTGTATGGGGAGGGTTATCTAAGCGCCAGCACAGGCTTTAACGGTGACACTCTTAGCTGCCAGATATCTATTCCTGCCAATCCCGGCAATAGCGGTGGACCCATATTTAACCACAACGGAGAGGTGATAGGTATTTTGAGCGCTAAAGAAACAGAAACAGAGGGGGCAGTATTTGCAGTTCAGTCGAAATATATTTATCAGGTATTGGAAGAGTTGAAAAAAAGTTCCTTGTATAAAAATGTCAAGGTTCCATCAAAGTCAGCTTTAAATGGATTGGACAACAGACAGCAAGTAAAAAAAATACAAGACTTTGTCTTTATAGTTAAAGGCGATTAATCAAGTTCCTTATAAAAAGCAACCCCGACCTTCGGGGTTTTTTTAGCTCCACAAATTCTCAGAATAATTTCCTTGTTTTACAAGCTCCTTTAATCTTTTCCTCACTTCGGGTGCATCTTCTTTGTAGGTGACACCAAACCAGGGAACATCTGTTGTTATCACTTTTATGGTGCCTCCATCCTTAATGAACTGGTCAGCCACAATGGGGATAAAAAATTCAGTTTTGATATCTTGAATATGGTCTTGTAAAAATTGCCGAAACATTTTTTGCGTGTATTCAAATATGGAAGGATGAAAACACCAAAAATTCATGGACACGCTGGCTTTCAAAGGCAATTCTTTGGGCTCCTTGCCATCGTCACAAACTACCTTTCCGTCTTTTATACCAATATTGATCCTCTCAACTATTGAAGATAAATTTCCTTCTGCATTTACCTCGCAAACGCCGCGATTGACTGTTCCGTACTCTGAAAGTGTTTGCATCAGCTCATAACCCAGGATAGCATATCTGTCAGGAGTGCATTCACTTTCCAAAAAATTACCCGCCTTTTTAAAGGCATCATACCCGTAAAAGTCGTCAGCGTTGATCACGGCGAAAGGCTCCTTTACCGCTTCCATAGCGCAAAGCACTGCATGTGCAGTGCCCCAGGGTTTTTTTCTTTCTTCGGGCACCGGCATTCCTTCGGTAAAAGAATCCATTTCCTGGTAAACATATTCTATATCAACCCGATCCTTTAGTCTCGGTTCAAAAATTTCTTTAAACTCCTTTGCGAATTGTTTACGGATAACGAAAACTATTTTCTTAAATCCTGCACGGATACCGTCATAGATCGAATAATCCATCAGTGTTTCTCCACCGGGACCAAAACCCTCGATCTGTTTTACACTTCCGTATCGCGACGCTATCCCCGCAGCAAGAATCACTAAAGTCGGTGAGGTAGGTTCCATTCCTGTGATTTTTAAACAGCAGCGAAATTAAATTAATTTCGTTTATGCCGCCCCTGTCGTTTGGATCGATCACAGTCGATGAAGTTGATGTCCCGCTTTTACATGAAAAAAAAATCAGGCTGGCTGTGCTTCGTCTTGATAAAATCCATCCGATCATCTCCGGAAACAAATGGTTCAAGTTGAAATATTACCTCGATGAGGCGAAGAACTCAGGCAGGAAAAACATTGTTACGTTCGGAGGTGCGTACTCAAATCACATTGTTGCTGTCGCCGCAGCAGGCAGGTTGTGCGGTTTTAAGACCACCGGGATTATCCGCGGAGAGAAGCCAGCAATTCTTTCACACACCTTAAAGCAAGCGATTGCATATGGAATGCTCTTAATTTTTATAAGCCGCGAAGACTATCGTTCCAAAAATTTACCTGGCGAAATAAGGAATAGCGATGAATTTTATCTGGTAAATGAAGGAGGCTATGGCATTCATGGCGCAAAGGGATCTGTAGAAATTTTGACTTATTGCAAAAAAGAAGACTATTCACATATTGCCTGTGCTGTTGGAACATCAACCATGATGGCTGGGTTGGTAAAAGCTGCCGTCGCGGGGCAAGAAATTCTCGGCATCCCTGTTTTAAGAAATATCGAGGGCCTGGAGAAAGATCTCATTAATTTGTTACAGGCAGAAGGAAGAGAAAAAAGTTTTAGAATGATCCACGCCTATCATTTTGGTGGTTACGCTAAACCTACCCAGGAACTCGTGAGTTTCATGAATGAATTTTACAAAAGAACATTCATCCCGACAGATTTTGTTTATACAGGCAAATTATTTTATGGCGTAATGGATCTGGTCAGAAACAATTTTTTCCCTGGCGGAAGTAATCTGTTACTTATTCATAGCGGCGGTTTACAGGGAAACCTTTCGCTGCCAAAGGGAACGTTAATGTTCTGATGTTTTTTTCGGCTTGTCCCTTATCTTTGCCGGCAATTACAAAAGAATCCAAACCTTTTTTCGTTATAGAGATGATGAAAAAGTATATCCTGCTCCTTTCAATAATTGTAACAACTGCTACTTGTTCCAGGCTGCTTGCGCAGGATACTCTACCAAAGTTCTCGCTGAAAAATGTGGGCAATAACCGAATCATCATCAGCTGGACAAACGGCTACCAGCGGGTAAAACAGATCAGCATTCAACGTTCAGCAGATAGCCTGAAGAATTATAAAACTATCCTGACAGTTCCTGACCCGATGAACAAGGAAAATGGTTATGCAGACACTAAGGCTACGAGTGATCACATGTTCTATCGCCTGTTCATTGTACTGGATGGAGCCATGTTCATCTTCTCTAATCCAAAAAGACCCATCATTGATTCGTTGCAATTGACCGAAGCCGAGAGAAAAAAAATGCTTGATCCTTTTAGCATTGAAGTGAACAAGCCGGAAAAGAATATTGATTCGGCACTGAAGGCTGCCGGAATGGACTCAAGAAACAAGCCCAATATTTTTGTTCCTTCCATGTATGTGTATACTGCAAGGGATGGAAACATACATTTAAATCTTCCGGATGTCGCTTCAAAAAAATATTCTGTGAAATTTTATGACGAGAACGATAACTTTTTATTTGAGATACATAACCTAAAAGAGCAATCACTCATAATAGATAAAACCAATTTTTATCACGCCGGCTGGTTTAAATTTGAACTGTTCGTCGATGAAAAATTAAAGGAAAAGCACAAATTCTACCTTGAGAAAGAATTTTGATTATTGTCTATCGACGACAAAGTATCAGGGTTTTTAAGAACTCACCAGGTTGACATCAAATACTCTTTCAAAATTTCGTTTCACTTTCTCCTTCGCCTCTTCAAAGTCGAGCTCTTTTCCTAACTCCTTTTTCAGCGAAGTGACCTGTTTGTTCTGGATGCCACAGGGTATGATAAGGTTGAAATTATGCAGATCGGTATTGACATTAAAGGCAAATCCATGCATCGTGATCCATCGGCTGCAGCGAACGCCGATAGCACAGATCTTTCTTTCCTTTCCCCTGACATCCGGATCAATCCAAACACCTGTCTCTCCTTTTGAACGTCCCGCTTGAATTCCGTACTGATCAAGTGTGAGGATGATCACTTCCTCGAGGTTGCGGAGGTAATGACCAATATCGGTATCAAATTTTTCCAGGTCTAAAATAGGATACCCAACAATTTGCCCGGGGCCGTGGAAGGTAATATCACCGCCCCGGTTTGTTCTAAAGAATTCGATCCCCATGTCTCTCAATCGTTCCTCGCTCATCAGGACATTGCTAATGTTGCCATTTTTACCAAGAGTAAAAACAGGAGGATGCTCGACAAATAGGAAGTGGTCTTTAGTAGCGGGCTCCAGGGTATCTGTTTCGGAGTTCGTCTGCGACGTTGAGTTAACCATTAGAGAATTATCCTTAGCAACAGCGTCAGTCACTTGAAAGGCTCCGGAGGCGGAGCCAAGTGTTGAAGTTAAGGAAAGGGTTTTCCGGCTTCTGGCTTCAGCCTTCACTTGCACATTCATTTGCAATAAACTTTCCTGGTAATCCCATGCAGACTTGTAATCCATTGTGCCAAGGTCCTGGAATATGACAGATCGCTTCATGATTCAAACAGCAAATTTAAGAACAAAGAAACAACCTGTTAACTTTGCCTGCCTGCTGTATAAAAAATCAAAGGCAAGGTTGAGCGGTTGACGCATAAAAAGGTTATGAAAAAAGAATTTATCAATAGCGAAGAGAAGGTCCAGGAAAGTGGAGACGAATTGTATGAACGGTTTAACCTTGTTGTTGATAGGGGCCAGGAACCGCTGCGTATTGACAAGTTTTTAATGAACAGAATTGAAGGTGCTACGAGAAATAAATTACAACAAGCGATTAATGCGGGGCTGGTGTTGGTGAATGGAGAGGAGGTGCGCCCGAATTATAAAGTGAGATCACTTGATGAGATCATTTTGTATTCGGACATGAGCCCTGAAGAAATGGAAGTAGTGGCTGAAAACATCACATTGAGTATCGTGTACGAGGATAAGGACCTGATGGTGATCAATAAGCCGGCCGGAATGGTGGTGCACCCCGGCAGCGGAAATTATTCCGGCACCTTGCTGAATGGGATCGCTTATTATTTTCAGCAAGAAGGAATAACTGAAGAAAAGCTGCCGAGGTATGGGCTGGTTCATCGCATTGATAAAAACACAAGCGGTTTGCTGGTGATCGCAAAAACCGATAGGGCGATGGGCCAGCTTGCCAGGCAGTTTTATGAGCACAGCATCACGCGCCAATATCTCGCATTGGTTTGGGGGGATGTCCAAAGGGACACGGGGACTATCACCGCACATGTGGGCCGCCACCAGCGTTTCAGGAAATTGTTTGAAGCTTACCCTGAAGGTGAGCATGGCAAGGAGGCCATCACGCATTACAAAGTTGTTGAAAGATTTGGCTATGTTACCCTGGTAGAGTGCGTACTTGAAACAGGTCGCACACACCAGATCCGCGTGCACATGAAATACATCGGCCACCCCTTGTTCAATGATGATTTTTATGGGGGTGATAAAATTGTGAAAGGAACTGTTTTCAGCAAATACAAACAGTTCGTGGAAAATTGCTTTGCAGTCTGCCCCCGACACGCTTTACATGCACGCACTTTGGGTTTCACCCATCCGACGACTGGTAAAAAAATGTTTTTCGAAGCGGAACTGCCGGACGATATAAAGCAGCTCATCGAAAAGTGGAGAGGTTATGTTGCTGCAAGTGGCGGTAGGAGGTAGGGCAATGGGCAATAGGCAGTTGGCAATGGGCAGTCGGCAGTAAGCAGTCAGCAATGAAAAATGTGGTGTAAAAATTCTTAGGCATGAAAGGTGGTTTTAGAGATTTGATAGTTTATTAAAAGGCTTTCGCATTGGCCATGGATATATTTGCAATCACAAAGAAGTTTCCAAAAGAGGAAACCTATAGTTTGATTGATCAAATCAGAAGAAGTTCCCGTTCAGTTTGTGGATATATCGCAGAGTCCTATCGAAAAAGAAAATATCCCGCACATTTCGTAAGTAAGCTCACGGATGCAGACATGGAAAATTATGAAACCAACGTCTGGATTGAATTCTCCTATGCCTGCCGGTACATTACGCAAGAAGAATATTTTTCTCTTGCGGAAAAAACGAAGAGGTAGGTCGAATGTTAGGAGATATGATCGAACATCCCGATAAATTTCTCTAGATGCAGAACTGGCTATTGGCTACTGCTTACTGCAATTGCCTACTGCGGTTGCTTACTGCGAACTGCAGACTGCCGACTGAGGGCTACTTATTAAAATCAAACAGCGTCGCGGTAAAGACCCCTCTTTCTCTTTTTTTGAATACCATATCCCAGGTGCCGTTATAATAAAGCGTTTTGGGGACAAGATAATTTCCATAGTGAGTCATTTGGACTTCCATGTGCACGTCAAAATCGTAAACGCCGGCGTCATAGCTGATGTCATAGTTGCGCCCGACTATTTCCATTGTTTTCGCATTGAACCAGGTGGTAATGTTATCGATAACAATGTTGTCTCGCTCACTGCTGCCTAAGTCTTCTTTTGTTTTTATCGTAAAAATGTAGCAATCCTGCCCATTATACTCCGTCATATCAATCGAAAAATCATAATTTTTTGCCACGTCGGGATCGAAGATATTTATCTTGTTGCCGATGAAGGGTATGCCGGGAATTTTTTTGCCGGGATCAAAAAACAACATTTTTAATTGCTCTTTGTGCTTTTCAATTCCTGATTTTGACTTTGTACTATGTTCAATTCCCCTGACAATATTATTTTCTCCGCAAACTTTTCCCTTTGTCAAAAATAGACTGGCATAAAGCTCCCCTGTATAATAGTTGAAGTTTTTTTTGTCATCGTACATGTCGCCTGTGGTCCTCTCGTCCAGCGTTTCCATGGTGCGACAGCCATTGGCTACATGTTGAACCGTTTTACTTTGCAAGGATGCCTTTACATTTCCCTTTTTGTCCATCATTCTTATATCATTCAGGCACGTGTAGCCAAGGATATGTAACGTTCGAAATGCCTTATAGAAAGTGGTATCATTTTTTATTCGTTGAAGAAATTTTGCGACATCAAGGTTGTTATGAATCACGACCTCGGAAAGAGTAACCATTTGTTTGAGACGCTCATTATCCAACGAATCCTCCTGGCTGAACACCCCCTGACAAATCATCAAACAAAAAAAAACAGGCACGATCCTTTTGACCATACCCGCAAAATTATCTTTAATTCTCACTGAACTACTTTGGAAAAACCATTTTGTAATCAACACTTACCTTGCCTTTCGAAATATCTTCGAGTTTTCCTTTCATCAATTTTCTTTTCAAGGGAGGCAAATAGTCTATAAAAAGTTTGCCTTCCAGGTGATCATGTTCGTGCAGAACTATCCTGGCAGTAATGCCTTCGAAGGTTTTAGTATGCCACTCAAAATTTTCATCCTGGTATTGCACTGTCACCTTTTCATTTCTCACAATGTCTTCCCGGATCTTGGGAATACTCAGGCAACCTTCATTATAGGCCCATTTCTTTCCGTTGATGTCTGTAACATGAGCATTGATAAAAACCTGTTTTATACCCGGGTCATCGGGATATTCTTTTCTTTCATCCGGTTCCAAATGCTCGAATATCTGCCTGCTGTCAATCACAAACACCCGAATGTCTTTATTAACCTGCGGCGCCGCTAAACCCACGCCGTTACTAGCGTACATGGTTTCCCACATATCTTCGATCAATTTTTCCAGGAAAGGATAATCACCGTCTATGTCCTGGGCCACTTTTCTTAATACCGGGTGACCATATGCTACAATCGGAAGCACCATCGTTCAACTGTTGATTTCTTTACTCGAACTAAATAAGCAAAGTTACCGGCAATTCGAGAATCGAACAATTCAACCATTCCCGGTGTTTGCCAGATACTCCTGCAACATGATCGTGGCAGCGATCTCATCTATCAAAGCCTTATCTCTTCGTTTTTTTTTCTTTAAGCCCATTTCTATCATAGCCCTCGCAGCCATTTTAGACGTGAACCGCTCGTCAACTTTTTGTATGGGCAACGAGGGAAAATTTTTTTTAAGCTCCCCAATTATTTTTTCTACCAAAGGTGTTGCGTGCGTATCGCTGTCATCCAAATTTTTCGGATCACCGATTATTATCAACTCCACCTGTTCTTTTTTTAGATAATCCGCTAAAAAAGGAATCAGTCGTTTCGATTCAACCGTCCCACTAGCAATGATTTTCAGAGGATCGGTAACTGCGAGCCCAGTTCTTCTAAGACCATAATCAATTGCTAGAATACGTGCCAAGGAATAAACGAAAATTAATAATTAATAATTAATAATGAATCAGCAGATCTGCTATGACAAATGCGGCAAACACTACACTTGCAATTCCATTTGCCGTCATGAATGCAAGATTTACTTTTTTAAGGTCATGGGGTTTTACAATCGAATGTTGGTACAGCAGCATACATGAAAATATTAAAACGCCCACCCAATATAACCATCCAAATCTCCCCAAAATTCCTGCAGCGATTATACAGGCTGCACTTAGCACATGTAATACCTCAGATACTTTCAGTGCTTTTGATTTTCCAAGCCAGGCCGGCATGGAATATAGTTTTTGTGATTTATCAAAATCCTCGTCTTGCAGCGCGTAAATGATATCAAATCCACTGACCCAAAAAATAACGGAAAGAGAAAAAAGCACAGGCAAAAGAGAAAAATGTCCCGTGACTGCCAGGTAAGCTCCGATGGGAGCTAATGACAATCCCAACCCAAGGATCAGGTGACAAAGCGGAGTAAATCTCTTTGTGTAACTATAACCCAACACGACGAGCAGCGCAACCGGTGACAGGAAGAAACAAATACGGTTTATGAAGTAACAAGTGATAATAAAAAGGAAAGAAGAAATGACTGTAAACACTAAGGCACTGTTTGCGGAAATAATTCCCGAGGGAATTTCCCTGATGGCTGTCCTTGGATTTTTTGCATCAAAATTTCTGTCGAGATACCGATTGAAGGCCATAGCTGCGCTACGGGCAAAGACCATACAGAGAACAACCAAAATGAATTTGCCTAAGATTTCTTGCCACCACACTTTTGCAGTTACATCCCACCCCCAATTAATCTTCCCGTTCCATGCCGGTATTGATGAGGTATTTAATTCATAAAATTTTAGTCCCAAACAGAATCCAATCAATGCAAATGGCATAGCAAAGATGGTGTGAGAGAATTTGATGAGGCTTAAATAATTTTTTACTTTACTCATATTATGTAAAGAGGCAACGATACAAAGAATACTTCAATATTTCCTGACAATCCGATAAAATCCTTCAAATCCTGGTTCTGAGAAGCTCCCACAAAACTACGCCGGCCGCCGTTGCAATATTCAACGAATGTTTCATTCCCAACTGTGGAATTTCGATACACCCATCCGCTAATTCAATGGTAGATTGTTCCACTCCCGTTACCTCATTCCCAAAAATCAAGGCGATTTTTTCATTTTCCTTAAAATCCATCCGATGAAGGGGATGACTATTCACCGCTTGTTCAACGGCAAAAATTTTGTATCCTTCATCCCTTAGTTCATTTATTGCCTCGCCAATTTTTTTAAAATATTTCCAGTTCACCGTTTCTTCGGCGCCTAAAGCCGTTTTTTTTATTTCTTTATGCGGCGGATGAGCAGTGTACCCGCAGATAAACACCGTTTGCAATAAAAAAGCATCCGCAGTACGAAAAACACTACCCACATTATAAGCACTGCGAATATTTTCTAAAACAACAACAATAGGAGTTTTTTCAGATTGCCTGAACTCTTCTGCTGTTTTTCGTCCCAATTCTGACATACTCAGTTTCCGCATAGAAACAAAAATAATTCACATTCACCAGTTGAATAAATTACAAGCAATGAAAGCAATTATATTTGCCTTTTAACGCCGCTCAAACCATTAAACTATTAAACTTTTAAACCAATTTGTCTAAGCCCATTACATCTGAAACACCGCTGATGCAGCAGCATAAGGCTATTAAACAAAAATATCCGGATGCTGTATTATTGTTTCGCGTGGGAGATTTTTATGAAACTTTCGGACAAGATGCCGTCATTGCCTCGCAGGTATTAGGAATTACGCTAACAAAAAGAAATAATGGGGTTGCTGCTTCTTCCGACCTCGCCGGTTTTCCTCATCATGCTCTCGATACCTACCTGCACAAATTGGTGAAAGCCGGATATCGCGTAGCCATCTGTGACCAGTTAGAAGATCCAAAATTGGCAAAAGGAATCGTCAAGAGAGGCGTCACTGAAATGGTGACGCCCGGCACCGCAATAAACGACAAGATCCTGGAGCACAGCAGCAATAATTTCCTGGCGGGAATTCACTTTGCGGAAAATGACCAGTATGGCCTTGCTTTTTTGGATATTTCTACCGGGGAATTTTTCGTGGCGGAAGGTGATCGTGACTACGCAGATAAATTACTGCAAGGCTTTAAGCCGGCCGAGGTAGTTTTCCAGCGGCATCAGCAAAAAAAATTCAAAGAGTTCTTTGGAAACAAAATATATATCTACACGCTGGACGAGTGGATCTTCGATCAAAGCTATTCCGAAGACATTCTGCTCAAACATTTCCAGACACATTCGCTGAAAGGATTCGGAGTTGATGATCTCTGCAAAGGATTGATCGCTGCTGGCGCCATCCTGCATTACCTGCGGGAAACAGAACATCCGAACCTGCAGCATATTACAGCCCTACAACGAATTGACCGGGACGATTTTTTGTGGATGGACCGGTTCACCATACGTAACCTGGAATTGGTGACCAGGAATTCGGAAGCAGGTCACACCTTGCTGGATGTACTGGATAACACAGTTTCTCCCATGGGCGCAAGACTGTTGAAGCGTTGGCTTGTATTTCCTCTAAAAGATATTCAGAAAATCAATGAACGATTAACGCTGGTTGAATTTTTTATTCTGCAGGCCGAGTTGAGGAAAAAGATCACGCACGCCATTAAGCAATGTGGTGACGTGGAACGCTTGGTTTCAAAGATTCCTTTGAAGAAAATCAACCCAAGAGAACTTCTGCATTTGGCAAGAGGGTTAAGACAAGTGAGCGAGATTAAACAGATGTGCGCCGTTGCAGACAATGAATATTTAAAACGATTGGGTGATGCTTTAAATCCCTGTCAATACATTGCCGACAAAATTTTCAAAGAGATCGTTGAAAATCCGCCGGCTTTAGCGATTAAAGGAGGAATGATCAACAGCGGCGTGAACGAAGAGTTGGACGAGTTGCGCAACATTGCCCATAGCGGAAAAAATTATTTGATCCAGCTTCAACAAAAAGAAGCAGAAAGCACAGGAATCTCTTCTCTCCGCATTGGATTCAATAACGTATTTGGATATTACCTCGAAGTCACCAATTCGCACAAAAACAAAGTGCCTTCTGCGTGGATGCGTAAGCAGACCCTTGCCAATGCTGAACGTTACATCACACCCGAGTTGAAACATTACGAAGAAAAGATAACCGGTGCTGAAGAAAAAATTTTGGAGATCGAGTGGCTGGTGTATGAATCGCTGGTGAATGAACTGATGGATTACCTTGCTCCCATCCAAACCAATGGTAATATTTTAGCCATTATGGATTGCATCACCTGTTTTGCTCACAATGCCATCCAGCACCAGTACAAAAAGCCGCAGCTGCATGATGGGGATGAATTAGTGATCAGGGATGGGCGACATGCCGTGATTGAAAGAAACTTGCCGATCGGAGAAAGTTATATTGCCAATGACATCGAGCTTAATAAGAATGAACAACAGATCATCATTCTCACTGGTCCCAATATGAGCGGTAAGTCTGCCTTGCTTCGGCAGACTGCTTTGATCACTCTCATGGCTCATACGGGAAGCTTTGTTCCCGCCAGTGAGGCAAAGATCTCACTCACCGACAAGATATTTACCAGGGTAGGCGCTTCTGACAATTTGAGTGGTGGCGAGTCCACATTCATGGTGGAGATGAATGAAACAGCATCTATCATAAACAACATCACACCAAGAAGCCTGATACTACTGGATGAGATCGGCAGGGGAACTTCAACCTATGATGGTATTTCCATCGCCTGGAGCATTGCCGAGTATCTGCATGTTTCTCCTCACCAACCGAAGACTTTGTTCGCCACCCATTACCATGAGCTCAATGAATTGGAAGAAAAGCTGGCAAGGGTAAGAAATTATCATATCACGAATAAGGAAGTTGGAAATAAAATTATTTTTCTTCGCAAGCTTGCAAGAGGAGGCAGTACCCACAGTTTCGGCATTCATGTCGCGAAAATGGCCGGCATGCCCTCTGAATTAATTAAGAGAGCAAATGAATTGCTCCTGCATCTTGAAACGAAACATGTAAACGATGAAAATGAGAGACCAGGCGCTGGGAGCCAGTCCCTGGAAAATAAGATGAAAAATATTTCACTGCCCAAAATGCAACTCTCCATATTTGATGCTCACACGGAAACTTTTGAAGAAATAAGAAAATTACTCGAGGGCATTGATATCAATCGCCTCACTCCTGTCGAAGCCCTTTTGAAGCTGCAGGAAATAAAAAATCTTCTCCGCTAAACGCATATCTGCTCCTTTCTTGTTAAATTAAGAGAAGAAAGTCCTGTCATGATCCGCCTAAATTATGTTGTCAAAGACTTTGAACACACTGCACGGGCCGGAATTCTTTTCCGGCTTTTTTACTTTAAAAAAGCGATAATCCCAACACGTCATTTAATCCCGCTATAAATAGCTCAACCACCAACTCCTGTGGGTGCTTTTATAGCGATCATATTTTTTACAGAGTGGATACAGGATCAGCACGACAATGATCCACACAATGTAAACTCCCAAAAGCCCGAAGCCAAATGCCGAAGGTCTGAAAAAGAAAGGATTGTTCGGCGTTACGATCTGATCCTTTGAAAATCCTTCGCTGAAAAAAACGATTACGCCAATTAAATGTATCAAATACAAATGCAGTATGTAGTAAAACATGGGAACTCTCCCATAAACTCTGAAAAAATCCAGGAATTTGTTTTTGACCCCCTCAAGCAAGGCCAGTGCTATTAGCCCTCCGCCAATTGTAACACATAAAAAGTCAAGCGATGGAGGATATTTATTTACATTAATAAAGGATAAAAAGGTGAACATGCTCCCCCGCGGCTGCTTTGTCCAGGGAACCGGATCACCGTAATTATCAATGAACCTTAAAATCAAAAAAATGGCAAGAAGTCCGAATCCCAGCCACAGTAATATTTTTTGTCTCTTTTGAGGATCAAACTCAAACGTAAAAAGTTTCCCCAGGCAATATCCAAGCAGCATCACTCCTGTCCATGGAACAAAAGCATAAACAATAATGAACACGTGGGTCTTGTCAAGATTGTAAATAGAAAAATTTGAGAAATATAAAAGATCGGCAAGCCATCCTCCTTTCAGATCCTTGTTGATCCATGGATAATTCAGAATGTTGTGGCCAAAAACAATCACAAGTCCAATGATGAGCAAAACCCGGGTGGGCAGATGTATCAGCAGGCCCAGTACGATCATGCTAACCCCAATAGCCCATATAACCTGCAGGATGATGAAATTGTAAAATGGATTAAATGTCCAGCTAAAAGTGACCAGGATAATTTCAACAAGTACCAGCCACACTCCTCTTTTGATAAGAAAAAGACTTAGATCAGGTTTTGATTTTTTCTGGCTCATTAAAAATATAGAAGTGCCGGCAAGGAAAACAAAGATGGGTGCGCAAAAGTGTGTGATCCACCTTGTGAAAAATAAGGCAGGAGTAGTTGTAGCAAGATCTGTTGGATTGGTGGCAACAGATGCACCGCCGGTAACAGCAGCTTTATAAAAAAAATCCCTTACATGGTCAATCGCCATGATCACCATAACGAAACCTCGTAAAATATCAATGGATTGAATGCGGTTGCGGGAAACAGCCAGTTGGTTCATATAAAAAATTAAAAATTCAAAAGTAAAAAGTAAAAAAATCCAGACCAATTATGAACACTCAATGGTCTATTGCTAAACGGATAAATTGTTGCTGCGGTCGTAGCTATTATTGGCAAATTGACAAGAGCAATAAAACCATATAGCAATTTACCACTGTACCAATGAGATCTTTATTTTGCATCGAACCACACAGCCTTGTCATCATTCCATTTGCCATTATAATTAATAAATAGTTCGTCGTTCGCCTTAATAAAATGCATGGCCTTGATCCGAATGACTTGGTTTTCGAAATCCATTTCATACTCACAGTTTGATTTGTATGAATGATTGTAAACAGGCACATATCCCAGCGCCATACAGCATTGGTCTTTTTTTTCGCCCCATTCGAAAATATAATCGTGCAACAACGTTTGATCTAACAATTTTCTTTCATCATTAGTCATGACGATAACCGGAGACTCTTCCACAATAGTTCCTTTGTTGATATTTTCAGAAGTAAACACGCCGCGTCCCATAGATCCGGTTAAATCAATGTAAAGAGAAGACAATATCATTGCAAATTGGGATTTAGTTGCGATAATTATGGGGGATCGAATTTCTTCCTGTAAAATCAATATTGAAATTAATGATCATTTCGGATTCGGATTCAGAGTTCTTAACTCTGACTTCTTAAATTTGCCGCATGTCAGAATTCGATCAAAATAATTTTAACGAGCAGTTTGAAGAAACTATTTCATCTGGCGATAATCAGAATCTACGCGAATTTCTCGACGATCAGAACATCAGCGATGTTGCTGACTTAATTTATAATTACCCTGAACATGAAACGCTGATCGTTTCCTCCATGTCAATACACCGTGCTGCCAGCGTTTTTAAAATTCTCGAGCTTTCCAACCAGAAAGAAATTATAAGAGAATTACCTCCTCACAAAACAGCAGCTCTGCTAAATGAGCTCCCTCCTGATGACCGCACGGATTTCCTTGAAGAGCTGCCGAGCAATGTTGTACGTGAACTCATCAAGCTGCTGAACGCGGAAGAAAGGAAAGTAGCTCTTTCATTGCTGGGATATCCCGAAAATAGTGTGGGCAGATTGATGACACCAGACTATGTTTATGTTTATGAACACAATACGGTGGCTGAAGTATTGGAAACCATTCGAACAAAAGGTAAGGACAGTGAAACCATCGATGTGATCTATGTGATCAATAAAAACGGAGAATTAATTGATGATATCCGTATTCGGGAATTTTTGCTGGCACCACCCGATAAAAAAGTTTCCGAGATCATGGATAGCCGTTATATTGCATTAAATGTTTACGATGATCAGGAGAAGGCAAGCGAAACTTTCAAAATGAACCACAGGGTAGCCCTCCCCGTCGTGAGCAACAGTAATAAGCTACTGGGCATTGTGACGATCGATGATATTCTGTGGGTCGCCGAAGAAGAATTCAGTGAAGACATACAAAAGATCGGTGGTACTTCGGCACTCGATGAGCCTTACCTCGAAATGCCGATCTTTCGTCTTTTCAAAAAAAGAATTGTATGGCTGGTAGTATTGTTCCTGGGAGAAATGCTTACCGCCACCGCAATGGCTTATTTTGAAGATGAAATTGCAAAAGCTGTTGTGCTTGCATTATTTGTTCCTCTCATTATTTCGAGCGGAGGTAATACAGGGTCGCAAGCCTCTACGCTCATTATACAGGCCATGGCAGTAGGTGAGATCACGATCGCAGACTGGTGGCGCGTTATTCGGCGCGAGATTGCTTCCGGCTTGCTCCTCGGTATTGTTCTTGGTCTCATCGGGTTCCTGCGCATTGTAGTATGGCATTCCGTCTCACCAAGTTTGTACGGCCAGCATTGGATGTCCATCGCCATCACGGTTGGTATTGCACTCATCGGGGTCGTGCTCTGGGGAACTATTTCGGGAAGTATGCTCCCCATTATTCTAAAAAAGTTTGGTGCCGATCCTGCTGTGAGCTCTGCACCATTTGTTGCTACGCTGGTTGATGTGACCGGTCTTGTGATCTATTTTTCTGTAGCATTTTTAATTTTGAGTGGAAAGTTGTTGTAGCCGGGACCAGGATTTTTATGCTACCTGTTGTACGTTTCGCGAACTGTTGCTGGCTTTTCCAGCGCTCATAAAATTTGTAAATTATCTTATTAGAGAAACCGATGGTAGAAATTATTAATTACTCCGATGAATACGCGAATGATTTTAAACAGCTCAATCTGGAGTGGCTTAACAAATACAATCTTGCTGAATCCCATGATCTCAAAATAATCAACGATCCCAAAAAAACCATTCTTGACGGGGGAGGATACATTTATCTCGCGAAAGCAGATAATAAAATTATCGGAACTGCAGGCCTGGCAAATGAAGGAAATTCAGTATTTGAACTGGTGAAGATGGCTGTGGCACCGGCCTTCCAGGGCAGGGGCATCAGTAAGATGCTGCTCGAAAAATGTTTAAATAAGGCGCGGGAACTGAAAGCAGAAAAAGTTTTTCTTTACTCAAACAGCCAACTGACAACAGCTATTGCATTATACAAAAAATATGGTTTTGTGAATGTTGATGCAAGTAATTCGCCTTTACTTACCGCGGACATTAAAATGGAATTATCCTTACCAGTTTCCTAACATCTTCCTTTTTGTCGTGTCCCCTATTTTTAAGATTTTCGTATGTCAAAGTGAGGCCTGATGTCATTCTAAATCTAAACCTTAAAACATGTGTGGAATTGTTGCGTATGTTGGACCACGTGAAGCTTACCCCGTGATCTTGAAAGGGCTGAAGCGTCTTGAATACCGCGGCTACGACAGCGCGGGCGTGGCTTTGCTGAATAGCGGATTAAGGGTTTTTAAGAAAAAAGGAAAGGTAGCTGAACTGGAAGAAGCTCTTATGGGAAAAGATCTTCATGCATCTATCGGAATTGGTCATACCCGGTGGGCTACTCATGGTGAGCCAAATGATCGAAATGCACATCCTCATACATCTGCGAGCGGCAAGCTGGCGATGATCCACAATGGCATCATTGAAAATTATTCCCAGCTCAAGCAGGATCTCACAAAAAAAGGCTACAAATTTCAAAGTGATACAGACACTGAAGTACTGCTAAATTTTATCGAAGACATACAAAAAAATAATAATTGTCCTCTCGAGGAGGCATTGCGTATTGCCTTAAAAAGAGTAGTGGGAGCGTATGTAATTGTTTTGATCGACCAGGATCATCCTGATACATTAATTGCTGCAAGAAAAGGCAGCCCTCTGGTCATCGGCGTTGGTAAGGGCGAGCATTTCCTGGCAAGTGACGCTTCGCCAATCATTGAATACACCAAAGAAGTGGTATATGTCAATGATTACGAACTGGCTATTATTAAACCCGATGAATTAATTCTCAAAAACCTTGGCAACGAAAAAATAACTCCTTACATCACCAAACTGGATTTGGAGCTGGCGGCAATAGAGAAAGGAGGTTACGATCATTTCATGCTGAAGGAAATTTTTGAGCAGCCGAGCACCATTCACGATTGTCTCCGCGGCCGATTGGATGTTGAATCTGGCACGATAACGATGAAAGGTATTGAAGAATACGCTGAGCAAATCATGAATGCAAAGCGGATCGTGATGGTTGCTTGTGGCACAAGCTGGCATGCTGGCCTGGTCGCCGAATATATTTTTGAGGAATTATGTCGCCTCAACGTTGAAGTTGAATATGCCTCAGAGTTTCGTTACCGTAGTCCTGTCATAAATAAGGGCGATGTGATTTTCGCCATTTCGCAGAGTGGAGAAACGGCAGACACGTTGGTAGCTATTGAAAATGCAAAGCGACAAGGGGCTATTATTTTAGGCGTGGTAAATGTAGTCGGGTCGTCTATCGCAAGAACTAGCCACGGGGGGGCATATACACATGCCGGGCCCGAGATCGGCGTCGCCTCTACAAAAGCGTTTACTGCGCAGCTGGCGGTTTTAACGATGATTGCGTTGAAAATTGCAAAGAAAAAAGGCACAATAAATGAAGACCGATATCGTCATCTGCTCACCGAGCTTCACGCCATTCCGGAAAAAGCTTTCAAGCTGCTCGAGTCGACTCATCACATAAAAGAGCTGGCAGAAAAATATAAAGATGCGAGGGACTTTCTCTATCTCGGCCGTGGCTATAATTTTCCTGTCGCACTCGAAGGTGCGTTGAAATTGAAAGAAATTTCCTACATCCATGCCGAAGGCTATCCGGCCGCAGAAATGAAGCATGGGCCCATAGCCCTGGTTGATGAGACGCTTCCTGTGGTTTTTATTGCTACCCGCGATGCTTATCACGAAAAAATAGTGAGCAATATGCA
>VBAQ01000230.1:13329-13787 GCA_005883765.1 Bacteroidota bacterium | reverse complement strand
TTTGGTGAAAGGCTATTTGGACAATCATTGGATTGCCGTTTGCATTTACGCTGTTATTTTTTGCACGGGCATTACGCGTTCTTTTACGGGTCCTACATTTACAGTACTGCTTGCCTATATTGTACCTAAGCAACACTTGCAGAATGCAACAACGTGGAGCCAGGGAACCTGGTTAACTGCATCGGTCACTGGTCATGCCCTAGGAGGTTTTCTCATCGCCGCAGTAGGCAACACGGGAACATTAATCACGATCTGTTGTCTCCTGGTTTTTGCATTTACTATTCTCACGCGATTAAAACCTCAGAAAGCATTATTACCCGCTTCTGAAAAACGAACATGGGAAAGTGTAAAAGAAGGATTAAGATTCGTCTTCAGGACAAAGGAAGTATTTGGTGCCATGACTCTTGATCTGTTTGCCGTGTTGTTTGGAGGTGCAGTTGCGATGGTGCCCGTGTATG
>VBAQ01000230.1:0-13268 GCA_005883765.1 Bacteroidota bacterium | reverse complement strand
ATCTTCATTGTTGTGTTACTAACCTTAGCTCCATTGCAAAAAAACCAGGGAAGAAAATTATTTTTTGCCGTAGCGGGATTTGGAAGTTGCATTATCATTTTTGCATTGTCAAAATGGTTCCTGCTTTCATTTGCGGCCCTGATGTTGGCCGGCATGCTGGATGGGATAAGTGTCGTAGTGAGAGGGACTATTTTGCAATTAAAAACGCCGCTCGAACTGCGGGGCCGGGTTATGTCAGTAAATTCCATGTTCATTAATTCAAGTAATGAGCTTGGGCAGTTTGAAAGCGGCATGGCCGCAAAATTGATGGGAGTAGTGCCCTCCGTTGTCTTCGGAGGCTGCATGACCTTGCTGGTCGTAATTATCACATGGTTCAAAGCCTCCAGTTTACGTAAATTAGAGTATTGAACCCCTGTCCCGCTAATGGGGAGACTTAGTTTGTAAATACTTTTAATTTGGCAAGCTCTTTTAAAATTAAATTTACTGTTGTGTTACCAGCTTTTGTTCCATGATTGAGTTTTTGTTGCGTCGCATGCCGACGCTTGCGGTCGGCATCCTGATATTTATCGTCAGGACTCTTCAACAAAAACCAATTCTATTGATCTTTTCTAACATCTCGCTAACAAACAATAAACAGAAAACTATTCATATGAACCGCCGAAGCTTCATCCATTCATCAGCTCTTACTATGGGAGCTCTCACAATCGCACAACAAAAAATTTTTGCAGCCATGGTTGATGATCCCTGGAAAATAAAAATGCTGCGCGGCGATGTTGGTGTATTTACCGAAAGAGGCGGCACCATTGCCTTTTATTTGTCAAAAAAAGGAATTGTAGTTATAGACTCTCAATTTCCCGATCAGTCCAAACATTTGATCGATGAATTAAAAAAAAGAAGTGACAAGCCATTTAAACTTCTCATCAATACTCACCATCACCAGGATCATACGGCCGGTAATATTTCTTTCAAAGGAATTGTTGAAAATGTACTGGCCCACGAAAATTCTTTGAAGAACCAAAGAAATGTAGCGATTCAACAAAAGATCGAAGACAAGCAATTGTATCCGGATAAAACTTTTGGAGAAACCTGGTGTGAAAAGATCGGTAAGGAAAAAATTTGCCTTGATTATTATGGAACCGGTCATACAGATGGAGATGCTATTATTCATTTTGAACATGCAAACATTGTGCACATGGGCGACCTGATGTTCAATCGTCGTCATCCCTTTGTAGACAGGAGCGCCGGAGCGAGTATGAGAAATTGGATCACTGCACTTGATAGAACATCGGATCATTTTAGTAATGATACCATTTTTATTTACGGTCACGCCGCCGATGGTTATGAAGTGACCGGTTCAAAAGATGATCTGAAGGCATTTAGTGAATACCTTGGAAAAGTTTTGAATTTTGTTGGTGGAGAGATCAAAGCGGGCAAAACAAAAGATGAAGTTTTAAAGACAACGACTCTGCCTTTCGACACACAATGGACGGGCGATGGATTGCAAAGGCCGCTGCAGGCAGCTTATGAGGAGTTAACTACAAAATAGTCCTAATACGGGAAATTTAGTTGGCAGTGACCGGGTTAGTTTTAGTACTGGCTTCTTCTGGTTGATTTGCAGTAACAGGATTAATCATAGTAATGACTCGTTCGATACGATTTATAGGAAACCCCCCGCACATAGCATGATCTTTTATGATTTGCTTGTCTTTGGCGTAATAAACACAATAAATCTTGTTCTCTGTAACAAAACTTTCTACCCATTGAATTCCCTGTCCTAATTTTTCCAAAGCTGAGCAAGATTTTTGTGAAATCGCTCTCAACTCGTCTTCTGTCAATTTACCGGCACCGCTTATTTCTCTTTCGATAACATACTTTTGCATACGTTCTCCTTTTTTTGGTAAAGGTAAGTTACAAAAATCTTAATAGTGTTGTGATTCGGCCGACATTAATTTTTCAAGCACATAATAGGTAATGGGGCAGAAGGTTGAATTCTTAAGTGTAATCTGTTGACGCTTTATAAAAACATCTTCATTGGTGTAAGGAAACCGATGACAGTCGGACGGTCGCTGTTCATAAATACTGCAAAGATTATTTTCTCCCAGGAATGGACAGGGTGTCGACTTTACAACAAAATCTCCGTCTTCGTCTACTTTTAAATATTTATCTATAAAATCACTTTCGCGCATCTTCAGGTGCTTACTGATGCGCCTGATGTCAGGAGTTTTGAATCTTGGTGAATAATTCTTGCAACAGTTAGCACATTTCAGACAATCAATATTTAGAAACGCTTCTCCGTGCAGAGCTGGCAATTGTTGCAGCACTTTATTTTTATCCGCTCTTTGCAAGTATTGTTTATAAATTCTCTGCCTGCCGGCCGATCTTTTTTGCCAGTTATGAAGGAGTTCTTCGCTCATCAAATTTAACAATGAAAATGTGAAGCAATGTACTGAACATTTCACGAGTGAGGCTTACTTTTACGTTAATATAGATGTTATGCAGGCGATTTACGAACAACTGCTGATCCTGATTTCTACCCCCCTGTACCTCGTGATCATTGGCCTGGAGCTATTGCTCAGTAACTACGGCCATAAAAAAGTTTACTCGTGGAAGGATACGGCCGCCAACGTGTACCTGATGTTATTGAATGCTTTCCTCGATCTGATAGTTAGAACCGGGTATTTGTTTGTGTTGAATTATTTTTTTCATCACTCGTTCTTTTCACTTACAGATCCAATTGTATACTGGGTGATGCTATTGGTGCTCGAAGATTTTCTTTACTATTGGCTCCATCGTTTTGACCATGAAGTAAGATTGTTCTGGGCCGTGCATGTTACGCATCATTCTTCTTCGCAGCTCAATTTTTCTGTTGGTTTTCGCTCCTCTGTTTTTCAACCCCTCTATCGCTTCATCTACTTTATTCCTCTTGCCCTGCTTGGTTTCAAGCCGCTTGATATTGTTTTCATTTATTCCGCCACGCAGATATGGGGAATTTTTGTCCACACTGAACTCATCGATAAAATGGGTTGGCTTGAGCAGATACTCGTGACACCCTCCCATCACAGGGTACACCATGCCTCTAATCCAAAATACCTGGATATGAATTTGGGCATGTTCCTTATTATTTGGGACAAATGGTTTGGCACATTTCAACCCGAGCTTCCGGTTGACAAATATCAGCCCTTGCGGTACGGCCTTACAAAAGCAATAGAAAAAGAAACACCTCTCACGATTGTTTTTCATGAATGGAGCAATATTCATAAGGACATGCAACGGACTGACATCGGCTGGAAAGAAAAATTATTTTATGTTTTCGGGCCACCCGGATGGAGCCACGATGGAACCCGCCTTACGAGCGACCAGCTGCGTAAACTGGAAGCGGGCGAATCAATCATGGAAAATATTATGCCCGTTAATGGGGGCGGTCTTAATGCACAACCGTGATCTTTCTCACATCAAGCACTTCTCCTTTACTACCATAAAGTTTAAGAATATAGATGCCAGATCTTTCTTTGTCCAGGGAAATATATGATGACCCCGATGTAATATTTGTCCGTTGCATTATTTCACCACTCACAGAAATAAGTTCGCAATACCTGATCAGGTTTCCATTTGAATTTATGGTGAGCAAATTATTGGCAGGATTCGGATAAATCAAGATCGCCGTCTTGGCTTGCTCAGCTACCTGAGAGTTCCTCCTGGCCACCGGTCCGGGAGCACCTGAGTACGTAAATTCAAGGATAGAGCCTGGGTTAGCGGGCGTATTGGTGACGCCACCTGTTGGGCCTGAAGTAGAACCACTGTTATCGGTTGACAGGTAGATTTTTTTTCCATCGGGAGAAATGCATACATCACGAAAACGACCTTTGCCACGGAAATACATGATCGTATCGCTGACGATAGTAAGGCCATCACCACTTAATTTGAAACGGATAAGAGTTCCTGATTTTAAACCCGCAATTAAAAGTGAACTGCTCCAACTCGGAATAGCTGTGTTCGTGTAAACATCCATACCGCTGGGAGCAACCGAAGGCCATGTGAGATTGCTCGTTGTACTATCGGGAGGCGTGACTACCGAGTACATCGTTGCCAGCGGTTCCCGCACGTTCAATGATGAACAGGCATCCTGTTCACTTGTTACCAACTGACCACCAAGATAGCGGCCATTATAATTGCCGTCGCAATAGCCGCCTACTTTCGGCCAGCCATAATTCCGTCCTGCCTCAATCAGGTTTACTTCATCGTCAGAATAGGGGCCGTGTTCACAACTGTACAATTTCCAACTGCCACTTACATTCGCCCACACAAGCCCTTGCGGATTTCTGTGGCCATAGGTGTACACTGCAGTTCGATTGCCATTACCATCTGTAAAAGGATTGTCAGCAGGTATCCACGAACCACTGATGGGTTCGAGGTTCAATCGTAGAATCTTCCCTTCATATATATTCAGATCCTGCGCGTTGTTTTGTCTTGCGCTGTTATCAAATTGTCCTGCTCCCATGTCGCCAATAGAATAATACAATTTGCTGTCGGGACCAACCGAAAGCCTTCCGGAATTATGGTCATTACTTCCAGGCAGGTTGTCGATGACTGTGACTGGGTTATTTAATGTGGCCTTATTATGAACTACAGTGTAAGCATATCTCTCAATTTTTGTAAGCCGGTGTGTTGCATCGATCGACCTGTAAGTGTAGGCGATGTACACGTATGGCTTTGTTGAAAGAAAGAGCGGATGCAGAGCCAGGCCAAGCAGGCCGTCCTGCCCTGCCGACTGAACCATTTTGCTCCCCAGCGTAAGAAGAGTTGTTTTATTTCCATTTGTCGGATTTACAATTGAGACTCTACCGCCCGTGCGCTCAGTCGTCCAAATATTATTATCAGGCCCGTAAACGATTTCCCACGGAAAGGAAAACCGGTTCGCCAACACTCTCATGGTGAATGGCTCATTTTGACCAAAGAGCTGCGAGGAGGCAAGGAGAATCAGAGTTGTAAAATAAAAGCGGTGGAGAATTTGAATAGGTGACATAATAGTTAGTTTAGTGGAAGTTGGGATAAAGGTATATTATTAACCTCCTTAATATATCCTCCTCATGCAATTGTGAATATCTGGCGGTTGTTGGTTAGTTAACTACCCCAAATATTTTGCTCTCATCACCTAACTTTGCAGCTCTTTTAAAGGTCAGTTAGTCAAATTTGGTATAAAAAGTGACGCCGGGGATTCCTCCAGACGCCGTTCGACTTACCTGGCCGATTAAACTATACGAGCATACATGAACTTATTTGAGCAGCAATCCAATGAATTCGGGCCACGCCATATTGGTACCATCGGGCAGGAAAAAGAAATGCTAAAAACGATTGGTGTAAATAATCTTGATGACCTTATCAATAAAACCATTCCGTCTTCTATCCGCCTGCACTCTGACTTAGATTTACCCGAAGCCATAAGTGAAGCAGATCTGCTTGCGGAATTAAAAGATATTTCGCTTCGCAATAAAACTTTTCGAACTTATATCGGGCAGGGATATTATGATACCATTGTACCGTCGGTCATTCTTCGTAACGTCTTTGAAAATCCCGGGTGGTACACGCAATACACTCCTTACCAGGCTGAAATTTCGCAGGGTCGCCTGGAAAGCCTTTTGAATTTCCAAACCGTCGTAAGTGATCTCACAGCCTTACCGATCGCCAATGCGTCTCTGCTCGATGAAGCCACTGCCGCTGCTGAAGCCATGAGCATGTTCTTTCATTACGTGAACAAAACGGATGAAATAAAAGCGCGAAAGTTTTTTGTCGACAACGAAATTTTCCCGCAGACCAAAGATGTGATCGTTACCCGAGCTACCCCACTGGGAATTGAAATCATTTTTGGGAATTATAAGACTGCTAAAATTGACAGTCAATTTTTTGGTGCAATTGTGCAGTATCCCAACAATCTCGGAGCCATCGAGGATCATCGTGAATTTATCGATAGCGCCCACAACGCAGGCGGCTATGTCGCAATGGCGACTGACCTTCTTGCATTGACCTTGTTGACTCCGCCAGGGGAACTTGGTGTGGATGCAGCTTTCGGATCGGCGCAGCGTTTTGGAGTGCCTCTTGGCTACGGTGGCCCTCACGCGGCTTTCTTTGCTGCAAAGGAAGATTTCAAAAGAGCGATGCCGGGTCGGATCATCGGAGTTAGCATCGACGCAGAGAATAACCGTGCACTCCGTATGGCATTGCAAACAAGGGAGCAACACATCAAAAGGGAAAAGGCAACGTCAAATATTTGTACGGCCCAGGCATTGCTGGCCAACATGGCTGCCATGTACGCGGTTTATCATGGGCCACAGGGTCTGAAGAATATTGCAAAGCGGGTGGCTTTGCTGACGCAGATCGTCGCTGATGCTATTGAAGAGCGAGGTTTTGAACTTGTCTCTGAGAATTTCTTTGACACCATCGTGGTGAAGGTTGATGATGTAAACCCGTATAAAGAAAAAGCGGAACACCAGCAAATCAACTTGCGGTACATCGATAATAAACATATTGGTATTTCCCTCGACGAAACAGTGACGATAAGTGATCTCTTTGATCTTATCAATTGCTTTGAAAATGACACTGACCCGGTTTCATTTGCCATAAACGAAGATGATGAGGTCGATCATATTCCGCAATATGCCACTCGCGGTTCTTCTTTTCTTACACATCCTGTTTTTAATTCTCATCATAGCGAAACGCAAATGATGCGCTATATAAAGCAATTGGAGAACAAGGATCTTGCCCTTAATACGTCGATGATCTCATTAGGAAGTTGTACAATGAAACTAAATGCTGCCAGTGAGATGATCCCTTTAAGCTGGATGCATTGGAGTCGCATGCATCCTTTTGTTCCCGCAGAACAGGCAGAGGGTTATAAACAGATCATAGATGAGCTATCTGATTATTTAATTAATCTTACTGGCTTTGATGCCTGCAGCCTCCAACCCAATAGTGGTGCACAAGGCGAATTTTCCGGCTTGATCACTATCCGTAATTACCACGTGGCAAATGGAGATCAGGTACGTAATGTTATTTTAATTCCCATCTCAGCCCACGGGACGAATCCAGCCTCAGCCGTGATGGCGGGGATGAAGGTAGTTGTGGTAAAGGCCCTGGAAAATGGTTACATTGACGTGGCCGATTTTAAACAAAAGGCCGCGCAGTACAGTAAAAATCTTGCGGGCACAATGATTACTTACCCCAGCACTTATGGAATTTTTGAGGAAGAGATAAAACTTATCTGCGATATTGTTCATCAACATGGTGGCCAGGTCTATCTTGATGGCGCCAATATGAATGCGCAGTCGGGATTGACTTCTCCGGCAGCTATTGGCGCTGATGTTTGTCATTTAAATTTGCATAAAACTTTCTCAATCCCACATGGCGGGGGCGGTCCCGGAATGGGACCCATTTGTGTCAAGAAGCACCTCGCACCCTACCTGCCTGATCACGGGTCAGTGGTGAATGGTGAATTGTCAATGACAACAAAATTTACAGCTCACAACGCGGTGAGTTCAGCGCCATACGGAAGCGCATCCATTCTCCTCATCAGTTATGCGTACATCCGCATGCTGGGCGCACAAGGTGTAAAAAAAGCAACTGAGTACGCTATACTCAATGCGAACTATATGAAAGCCAGGCTGGAGAAAGATTTTGATATTTTATACACGGGTCATAACGGAACCTGCGCACATGAATTTATTGTCGACCTCAGGCCCTTCAAAAATTCTGCAGGTATTGAAGCGGAGGATGTTGCCAAACGATTGATGGACTACGGCTTTCATGCGCCAACAATGAGCTTCCCGGTGCCAGGCACGATCATGATCGAACCGACGGAAAGTGAGGATAAAGCCGAGCTCGACCGGTTTTGCGACGCATTGCTGAGTATTCGCGAAGAAATAAAGGATATTGAGGAAGGCAGAGGGCGGATAAAAAAAATAACTTATTGAAAAATGCTCCACATACACAATTCGCAATTTGCACTGATTCATGGTCACGCCCCTACTCGAGAGACAAGGCTGCCTTTCCATTGGAATTTGTAAGGCAAAATAAATTCTGGCCCTCCGTGGCGAGAGTAAATAATACTGTTGGCGACAGAAACCTTATCTGCGTTTGCGAGCCGACTAGCACTTACGTGGAACAGGAGGCATAATGGTTGAGTCATTAGTCTAAAAACAGGTCTGTCTTAGCTCCAAGTTTTTTTTATAATTGAGTATATAGTTATACTCCCAAGGGATAAAAATGCACAAATAAATCCCTTTGGAAATCTCCAATATCAAATATTAGGATCAACGTTTAAATATATAATGCTAAAACCGAAATCTCTTTATATAAATAAATTACGACCCAATAATATTCTAGTGCTGGCATGTTATTCGAATGTCAACATGTGGGTACCTCATTTAAAAACAAAAACGTTTTTTATGAAAAGAATCATTTTAGCTTTAGCGCTGATGTTTGCACTTGGCAGTACTACAAGGCTAGCGGCGCAGGAAACTCGGGTTAGGTTTTATTATTATCCCTCAACTAATGTTTATTACAACCCGACCAATGCTGAGTACTGGTATTATGACGATGTAAGCGCCACATGGACACAGGTGAAAACGCTCCCTACAACCATTACGCTTACAAAGGCGCCGCGTTACACCGTTTACTATAACGGCGAAGACGTATGGAAGGACAACACGATGCATATGCAGAAATATAAGGTAAGAAAGAACGGCACCATGAAGGCTAAGAAACCAAAGAGCGAGTAACAAGAATCGATATTAGTAACATGAGCGGATCTTTCCGGATCCGCTTTTTATTTCAACTGAAAAAAAAATCACTAAACTGAACAAAAGACAGTTTAGCGATTTTATTTAATGACATTTCTTTAATACTACAGACGCTTCAAATCACATGGCATTGAACTTGTGCTTTTGAAAATATAAAAAAAAATTATTTTCTAACCAACAAAAAGGAGGTCTTATGTCATCACTCACAAGAAGAAGCAGTTTTCTTCCATCGCTCAGTCGCTTTTGGGACGATGATGATTTTTTTAACAGGAGCCTGATGAATTGGGGCACTTCCAACTTTTCAGAGAGCGGTACTACACTCCCCGCTGTAAACATTAAGGAAACGGAAAATAGTTATGAAGTAGAAATGGCAGCTCCGGGCATGAAGAAAGATGACTTTAGGATAGAGCTGGATAATAATATCCTTACCATTTCATCAGAAAAAAGCGAGGAGCATGAAGAAGGCGGCGAAAACGAAAAATACAGCCGCAAGGAATTTAGCTATCAGGCGTTCCAGCGTAGTTTTAGCCTACCAAAGGAAGTTGTCGATGAAGAAAAAATAGAAGCTCATTATAAAGATGGCGTGCTTCATCTTAGGATTCCGAAAAGGGAAAAAGCAAAACAAAAACCACCAAGAAAAATTGCAATAGGCTAACAAGGGTACTGTTGTTAATGCAGGTGTTTCGAAGGTTCAACCGAGTGGCGATCTTCGATCGCCTGCATTTTTATTTTGTGAGCGGTAAAGTAAATGAAAACGTGCTTCCGACACCGGGTTCACTTTCAACTATTAGCCGGCCATTATTCTTCGCAAGAAATTCTTTACAGATCATTAAGCCGAGCCCGGTTCCTCCTTCATCATTGGTGCCTTTGGTGCTATAAAAGTTACCCTCGTTGATCTTGGCCATTTCACTCCTGGTGATTCCGCGACCCGAATCCTTCACATAAACTTCCACGCAGTTCGGCGATTCATGCGTGCCTATAAGGACGTGTCCATTCTGCGGAGTAAACTTGATAGCATTCGACAAAAGATTGCGTAAAACCAGGCTGATGATATTCCTATCGGCCCACGCACGAGCCGGCAGATCTGTTTTCGTTTTGACACATATCTTTTTTGCCGAAGATTGTAAATGAAAAAGCTGAACCACTTCATTCACCAGGTCGCTCATGTCCAGCTTCTGTGGTCGGATAATATTTGACCGCATCTGGAACTTCGCCCATTGCAATAAATTTTCCATCAACGACGTCGTATAATTCAAATCCTTCACAATCTCGGGGAGTAATTCCTTCATTTCTTCAGGGGAAAGTTCTGCCTGAGTGGCACTATGCAACACATTCCTGATAGCATACATCGGCGCTTTGAGATCGTGTGAGATCACCGAGAACAATTTATTTTTCACGGTGTTTGATTCCCGCAGCTCTTTCGCCTTTTTCTCAAGCAATTTTGCTTTGGACAAAATCTCCTTTTTTTGATCTTCAATCTCTAAATTTTTTTTGTGCAGTTCCCGATTTTTGAATACCATGCCAAATTGGTAACCTGTATTCTCCCGCTTGATAAGATACAAACCGTAAAAAATATAAACGATCGCCAGGAATTGGTTAATGAGATAAGCGGTGTAATTATGCAATTCAAGCTGATACCTGTACTGTTTCCAGGTTATAGACAACACAAAATAGCTCGTCATCGACAGGGCTATTGCAAAAAGCATATAGCCAATATCCTGCAAAAAGAAAACCGCAAGGATTCCGTATAAAATAAATGATAGCTCAATGCCGAGGTTAAATCCATTGATATAAATAAAGCAGGTAAAAACCGGGTATAAAATAAAATACGATAGCAACGCGGCCTGGTATTTATGATTTGCATTAAGCACCAAAACGACAATGCTTATGAGTGCGGGTGAAGTGATTATATACCATGCATCAGCCGGGAAGAATTTTCCGCTGCTGCTCAGTATAGCCATTAAAGGTGCAATGATTCCTGTGATGAGCTGAAAAAAATTGAGCTGGTTAAAGATCCTCAGTTTTCTTTTTTCATAGTCATCGAGAGAGATGGTATTGCCAATAGCCCTTACCTGTTCAAGAAACTGAAAGAACCTTTTCTCTCTTCGAAAAAAATCAATGGATTTGAGGACCTTGAGAAATCGATGCTGCAACTGGTTTAAAGAAAATTCCATGTGGGCCGGTTTTAAAAGGATGGGACGAAAAAATAGTCATTCTTTTCAATGAATAATAATTTTTGACAAGAAATATTATGGAAATGATACGCTGAAGCAAAATCTTCGTGCCAGGAGTTTTCAGTTATGTGTCAGAGTTTTGCCACATTTCTATAATATTCTGCTTTATGCAATTGATTTTGAACCATGTCTACATTATCTCGGTCTTATTATTATTAATGGTCGTTTCAGAATGGCTGACCCGTCGAAAATTCTCACTCACATAGGCTCTGCCCTGATCGTGATAATCCTGGCGGGCCTTGGTGCCAATATTCATCTCATTCCTTCATCGCAAAATCCACCGCCCGTATACGACCAGATTTTTAAATATGTGGCCGCCTTGGTATTTTCTTTCTTTTACTTGACATAAAGCTCAAGAATCTCAAGTACGCAGGATTCCCCATCAATTTGCCACAAAGGGAAAAATTTATTGACAAAATTGTTCGTGTGCGCAAACCCGGCAAAACCGGCCGGAGGCGTTCGGTTTTGCCTTGAATTTCTTTCGGTTCGAGATGCAACAAACGAAGAAAAGAAATAAGCCGGGCGGTTTATTTAAGAAATTCAGCGGGAATTGCGTTCACAGATCTTATGCGTATCTGCTTATAAAATACTTCTGCTCCTTCAGATTGAATTTGCAATTTTCCTCGGTTGAGTGGCGACATCTTTCCATTATCTGATTGCTGCGAATGATAGAGAACCATCATGACTTTTCCATTTATCACGTGTACACTGGTGTCACCATGGCAATAAAGATCGAGCACGTTCCATTCACCTGAAGGCTTTTCTGCATCGCCTCGTTTAATGCAATGTCTTCCTGTTTTACTTGTCGCACTAAAATTATAGATCTGTCCTGCAGGATTGTAAACATATTCGCTGTCAGATTTTTTGATCGCGGGAACGTCTTCGATCGCCCCGGCCACTCCCCAATAATCGCCACAATCTCCTTCCTGTATCTGGAATTCCTGCGAACGCATCCATGCTCCATAATCAGCACCATGCGGACCAACGGCAAAGTAAAGAAGTCCGCTGTCTCTCTTCTTGTTTTTCTTTTGTCCCCAGGTCAATGAGCCCCACTTGAACAACAATTGCAAATGAAAATCCTGGTATTCTTTTTTAGTAGAAATGCCGCCCCAGTTCTCACCGGAGACGCGGATCACATTTTCGCCCTGGTCTTTTACAATTGTAAAAACATGGTTGGGGTCATTGTTCAATCCAACGGGAGTTTCGCTTAACTTCTTACCTGCATCATCGAGTGGTGGTCCGATCCACGTATCCCAGCCATGGAGGTCTTTACCGTTAAATAAATACTTCCAGCCCTCTCTGTCGACTGATGCGGTAAAACTGGAAACAGCAATAGGCACAACCAAAATTGCAATGATCAATTTGTCCCGCCTCATGAAATTTATTTCACTAAAGATAATTTAAAGAATCTTGTTTCCACTCCCCACCTCTCTCCATCCCGATAGCTATCGGGAGAGAGGGGTGAGAGCATCCGAAGTTTATGAGAAAATGTTTTATACAGTATAAATTCTTCCAGCGCCTCATTTTTTCACCTATCCAAAGGGCGGAATAAAAGAAATGAAGTGTTGTCACAGAGTAAAAGTTGATCAAAGATTTCACACATCTCTCCCTCTCCCTTGGAGAGGGAGTTGGAGGGTGAGGTCTATGGCTTTGAACCTGAACTCTTGAACCCAGAAGGCTTCCACGAATCTTTGAGAGTAACAGTCCTGTTAAATACCATTCGGCTTTCCGAAGTGTCTTTATCCAAGCAAAAATATCCTTTGCGTAAAAATTGGTAGCGCTCATCAAACTTCGCATTGGCCAATGAAGGTTCAGCATAAGCGACTTTAACGGTATGCAATGAATCGGGATTGATATAATCCTTAAAATCTCCTTCTTCAGTTGAGGGATCTTCCACTTTGAACAACCGGTCATACAAACGAGCCTCACAAGTGATTGCGTGCTTTATACTCACCCAATGCAATGTTCCTTTTACATGAATGCCGGAAGTATCATGACCGCTGTGGCTTTCCGGAATATAAGAACAACGCAGCTCAGTAATATTGCCCTCTGTATCCTTAATGACTTCGTCACATTTAATAATGTAAGCCGATTTCAAACGCACCATTTGTCCGGGTGCAAGACGAAACCATTTCTTGGGAGGATTTTCTGTAAAATCTTCCCGCTCGATGTATAATTCAGAGGAAAATGGAATGTCACGCTGACCCGAATCCGGATCCTCAGGATTATTCTCTCCCTGCAC
>VBAQ01000229.1:5286-5650 GCA_005883765.1 Bacteroidota bacterium | reverse complement strand
TCGGCATAATGATCGAAAATCGTAATGACCCTATCTCTGATTGTGAGGCAAGTGGTTCGCGCATTTGATCACAAGAAATTTGGGTTTATCAAACGCTGCCGTTATTTAAGCAACAAGTATTGCGTTTATGAACTACGATGAACAGCGCTAAAGGTGAATGATACTTGCCTCGCCTGGGAAGACAAGAGCTATGAGGCCCTTTTCGGCGGCACGCGGTCAGGCCTATACGTATCATTCCTACTTAAGTTTCGCAGCCAAAGCATTTGCCCGGTCGAGTAAGCGAGGCTCACCTATTTTTTTGGTGAACCTCGCAAAGGTTGATTTAGGACCGCGCCATCTGAGTTCTTCCACATCATCAAATAAG
>VBAQ01000229.1:0-5189 GCA_005883765.1 Bacteroidota bacterium | reverse complement strand
CGCTCGATTTGGCCGTACTGGTTAAGGAGCCTAGCTGCCCCGATCTTCCCTATGCCTGGAATGCCCAGGTAGCCATCTGCGCTATCGCCAACGAGTGCAAGAAAATCGGGGATGAGCCTGGGATTCACGCCAAACCTTTTTTTTACGTCATTGGCGTCACGGATCGCCCCAGCTCTGCGATCGATCTGGACCACACGATCTTCGCGAACACATTGAGCCAGATCCTTGTCAGGCGTCCAAATACACACTTTTAGAACACGGGGATCGGCCGCAGCAAGGTGTGCTGCAGAAGCTAATCCATCATCAGCTTCCAGCTCTTTCATTGGCCAAACGACAACACCCATGGAAGCCAATGCTTTCTCGGTGGGATGAAATTGAGCCAGTAGCGTTGGGTCGAGTCCCACTCCCGTTTTATAATCGTCCCAGAGCTCATTGCGAAATGATTCGATCACGTGATCTGTCGCTACACCTAAGTGGGTGGTACCTTCCTCGATCATTTGCAGTACTCCAGTCAGAACACCAACTGTGGCTCCAAATGGTTTGTCCTTTCCCTTGTTGAAACTACGCTGGCCGTAAAAGTGGCGAAACAGTTCATAAGTACCGTCGATGAGATGGACGATCATATCTTAGTTAATGTTATTACATTTTCGGCAGATGACTAACTTCACGGTTGGATTCAATAAGGCGCAGCTCTAACATTACCTTGCCAAAATGATATTTTGATTTCAATAGAAACTCAGACCTGAATCGCCTTTGCTGTAACCCAACTTGCGCAAAGCCGCGCATGTTGTGTGCAGAGCTTCATTCAATAAGTTCGGTGATATATTTACTAATGAGGCGAATTCGACATAGCATGGTAGAATTCAGAATAAATTGCGGCTGTTTTTCGACAGCGGCAATTCTGTTTAGGCTATGCGATAACTTTTATCTTAGACTAAACTACAGTCAACTCTTTAAATCTTACTGCTTCCTCCGATCCCTTCGTTGCATTGCCTTCACTGTAAGAGTGTGCTCCCGTTCCGGCTAACTTTCCGCCATCAACAATCAGATACTCGGAACGTATTGGTTTGTTCTGGAACCAGCATTCTAAAATTTCTCTCGTGCCTGCAGCATAACGGGCTTGTGCTGAAAGACTGGAACCCGAAATATGCGGCGTCATGCCATGATTCGGCATTGTTCTCCAGGGATGATCTTTCGGGGCCGGTTGGGGAAACCATACATCACCTGCATAGCCTGCAAGCTGGCCACTTTCCAATGCACGGGCAACAGCATCACGATCGCAAATTTTTCCACGCGCGGTATTCACCAAATAAGCGCCGCGTTTCATTTTGTTGATGAGTGCTTCGTTGAAAAGGTTCTCTGTTTCCGGATGCAATGGACAATTGATCGTAACAATATCACATACCTCAACCATTGATTCAAGATTGGCATGATAAGTAAGATTCAATTCTTCTTCCACTTCTTTTGACAAGCGATAACGATCAGTGTAGTGAAGTTTCATATCAAATGGTTTTAGCCTGCGCAAAACCGCTGATCCAATGCGGCCTGCGGCAACAGTACCAACTGCCATTCCTTCCACATCATAGGAATGCTGAACACAATCAGCAATATTCCAGCCGCCTTTGATCACCCATTTATAAGAAGGAATATAATTACGAACCAGCGACAAGATCATCATCACCACATGCTCAGCAACACTGATGCTGTTGCAATATGTTACTTCAGCAACGGTAATTCCATTTTTCATTGCGGCCTGGAGATCCACATGATCGGAACCTATGCCCGCAGTGATAGCCAATTTCAATTTTTTCGCCTTGGCCATACGCTCCGCAGTTAAGTAAGCCGGCCAGAAAGGTTGAGAAATGACAATTTCTGCATCGACAAGTTCCTGGTCAAAAACAGAATCAGCCCCATCTTTATCGGAGGTAACAACAAACTCATGTCCTGCTTCTTCTAAAAATTTGCGAAGGCCAAGTTCCCCCGAAACACTTCCAAGAAGTTGCCCCGGAGTAAAATCAATTTTTGAAGGCGTGGGGAGCGTTTGTCCGTCCGGATAGCGGGATAATTGAGGAATGCCATCGCGGATCATTTCTTTAGGATGTCCTGTAACAGGATCACCATAAAGCACACAGAGAATTTTTGCCATAAAATTTTATTTTATTGTGAATGAACTTCAGCATCCTAATAAATTTATACCTCAAGTGGTCAATGACTTGCAGGAGGATGAGAGGATATACTAACCTTACTAAAGGTAAAAAAGTTGGTCTTTAAGTAAACATGATATTTGTCAGTTACAGCAGAAAGGCTGGCTGCTGTTTTGCTAGCGGCATTCCTGCCTGCCGGCGGGCAGGTTGGCAATGCGATTGTTGTGTGCAGAATTAATAATAGTCATCTTTTGGAATTTTCAATTTCGAAAGATTAATCTCTAGGGATTACTTCTTTTATAGGAAACTGTCATAAGATTTCGGCCAATGCCCGCGCTTTCTGCTGTGCTGATATTCAGTGATTCTTCAGCCGGAACAGAAGCCGATTGAAAAACTGAAGTCGAAATTATATTCTTTTTGCTGAGATTTGTTCGTTGCGCCAGGACTGAAGTTGAATAGCGATATGTCGATGAGGATATATTCGTCGGCCAGCAAAGTAGAAAGCCCCATGTTATGCGCATATCTTGCTGTGTCCATGAAACCTAAAGTTAATTATAGGATTCCAGATTTTTTACGAATTGTATTATGTCGTTTGCCAATAACACAGGTTGTTCCATTGCAGCAAAATGTCCGCCTTTTGGGATATCTGTCCAATGTTGAATATTATAACCTCTTTCTATGAACTTTCGTGGCGGAAAAGGTTCTTCCTTGTGAAACCTTGCAATACCCACCGGGATATTTATAAAGTCATATTCTTTAAAATGCAATGGTGCTTTGCTGGTTTCATTATAAAGTCGGATTGAGGAATAAATGGTTTCTGTGAACCAGTAAAGGCTTATGTTCGAGAGCAATTCATCCTTGGTAAAGACAGTTTCAATATCTCCATTGCAGTCGCTCCAACTGTAAAATTTTTCAATAAACCATGCGCATAATCCTACCGGAGAATCATTCAATCCGTAAGCGAGTGTCAACGGCTTAGTGCGGTGCTGGTGTGCATAGGCTCCTTCGACTTTATACCACTCGTCGGCTGTTTTAAGAAATGAATTTTCTTCCTCAGAAAATGCTTCATCAGGAGGTAAAAAAGGAAAGTATGAACTGTGGATATAATTAAGATGCAGTCCTAAAATGTTTTCGGGATGTTTTAAAGCAAGTGCTGTGCTAACACCTGCCCCAAAATCGCCACCTTGTGCTATAACTTTTTCGTACCCTAATTCTTTCATTAGCTTACTCCATAAATCTGCGATGAACCACAGATTGCAACCCGGAGTATTTATTTTTTGAGAGAAACCAAAACCTGGAATTGAAGGAATGATTAAATCAAATGAAAATTCTGGACCTGTTGTAAGGGGATCAATTAGTCCACTCATTTCCATAAAAGAACCTGGCCAGCCATGTGTGATTATAAGTGGCACTGATATTTTTCCTTTGCCTTTTATATGCAAAAAATGAATCTTGATCCCATCAATTTCTGCCATATAGTTAGGGTATTGATTAATTTTATCTTCGACTTTTCTCCAGTCAAACTTGTCCAACCAATAATCAGCAAGCTCTTTTATGTAAGAAAGATTAGCTCCATATTGCCAACCAGAACCTTTGATTTCATCTGTCCATCTTGTTTGAGTTATTCTAAATTTTAAATCGTCAACAACCTGTTGTGATATTTGGCATTTAAATTCAGTTATCATTCGTTACTCGTCTTATAGTTTTATTGCTTTGGAGATAGTTATTTCTGCTTGTCGGTTTGGGTTTGTAAGGGTCGCAATAGAATTCCTGAAGCTTGCTTGGCCGTAACTTTTAAATTAATACGGCCAAATTACAGCGCCCGCCGAAGCCGCGCAACTTTTTCTGCATGGCAGAAAGTAGCAGCGAAGGGGGGCACAGTTGAGCAGAGTTGCAAGTGCTGATGGGCTATATTCATCAGCCCCAATAGCAAAAATGCAATGTTAGCGGCTGTTGTTAGACTTTTGCTTTAGCTCTTATTTTTCCTAAATGGATTTGCAATCCCAACCCGCTATTCAACGTCGTGGTTTTATTGTCACCAATATTTTCGACTTTTGTCTGTTTATAACTTAATAGGAATTCTAATGCTACGTGTTCATTAAGAAAAATAGATGGACCAACTGAAATATTATAACCATTTGTCTTTTCAATAGGCGCTGGTGAGTTTTGGATTCTAGATTTAGATTTGACATTAATATAACTAGCATCTACCAGAACATTAATCTTTTGTTTTTGGGCGAGCAAATAATATCTTAAAAATGGCGAAGGAGAAATATTTGTCCAAGTGACTGGTGTATTTGATTTGTAAACACTAAAATTTAATCTTAATCCACCAACAAATTTTGGAATGATAAAATAGCCAATGTTGGGCGAAGCAAAAAAGGTTGTGGTTTTGTAGCTGACAACATTGACACCATCATTTTTCAAAGACTCAAAACTAATATTTCCGCCTACCAGAAACTCGCCCTTATTAATTTGGGACATTGCCATATTTGTCAGAATGAGAGATAATGATGAAAGTATAAAGAATTTCATATAGGAATCAGTTTAATTAAAGTGAAGTCTAAACTAGCATTTAAATACTTAAAGGAACATTAAGGTTGAGAGTTCGAATCTAAATACTTCGATTATTAAAATGGTAAAGGAAATAGCCGCTAACGAATCGGCATTTGCGATGGCAGGATATTAGCATTCCGTCACGCCTGTACCAAAGTTGATTTTTGTTTTATTGTTGAAGATAACATTGTCGTTTAATTCTAACGTCAAGCCCGAACCGAAGCCGATTAAAGATTTGCTGCCGATTGCTTCAATGTCAGCCCTGCCATTGCAAATACTTTTGTTGTGCCATTGCGCTACTGTGTCCATAAACAGTAACTCTATAACCATCTTCTTACCCTTTTCCTATATTCTCTATATTGCTGTCCAAATTCTCGTTCAAGATATTTTTCTTCACTTTTTATAATGTACTCCTGAACAATTAAAAGAAGTAATGGAAAAAGAATAATATTCCACCAATTTCCAATGAAACAAGTTACTCCTAAATAT
>VBAQ01000228.1 GCA_005883765.1 Bacteroidota bacterium | reverse complement strand
AATACAGCAGCAATAAAAATTAAAACATAAAGTAGAGGTGGTGGAATATAAACTCTTGGACTGTCAGGTTTATTGGATTCAGTTGCCATTCTATTTTCTTTTTTGTGTAACGTTTTAAATTTAGCTCGTCAAAGTTATTTATTTAAAGTTTGATATTTGTGCTGTCACCAAGGCATGCCGCATAACGGCTCCGCATTCACAATTCATAAAGCTCATTGAAAAACGATCGGCGATCTTTTTATATTTCTGAAAAGTGTCTATTTGGGGGAATGCCTTGATATATTCATCAGGGTTGTCAAATAAATACCACCCAGTCCGGTTTCCGATATTAAAAGTGACTCGATAGTGCACACCGTCGTCAACAATTTTTTTAACCCCTGGTATGTCAAATTGATTGGGAAGAAGAAAAACGTCATTCAATTTGAGACGTTGATTAAATTCTTCAAGACTAGTTTTAGGAACAAGGGTGATAGTTTCTGCATCCTGCATAAATGTGCTATCGCATTTAGTGGACTTCCAGTTTTTACCATCGAACTTAATACTGACGCGGGCATTTTTTCGGATAGGATGAAATGTAGTAGTAATTTCAATCGAAATCGAGTCGTTTAAACTATTAGTGGTGGTGTCGTTCACTACATCCTGACCTAGAAATCGAATACTAACTAAAAGCAATAATATGGTAATTGCGATTTTCATTTTGCGGCTAACAATTTTAAGACGCTGCACTCAAAAAAATAGAGCGGTTGATTTTTAAATGTTTAGTGTTACACATTTTTGTATTGTCGTTAGAACAATCCGTTCTGCCAAATCTCGCATTTTCTAATTGGTGAATCAGAAACCATAATTCTTTACTTAAATAACTGATCTAAATTAATTCCGGAAAACATAAACACAAAAGCAACCGTATCATAAAACCCATGAGTCAGTATACTCGGCCATAGATTTCTTTTGCTCATTAAATAAATCAATCCAAAACAAAAACCAATTATAGAAGTAAGGATCATTCCCGTAATTCCCTGGTAGGAGTGTCCAAAGCCAACCAGGATAGAAGTAAGCAGCAGTGAGAAGCCCCATTTTATTCGGTCGTTAAGATAATTTTCAGGAAAAAGTTTATAAAAAGAATTCATTAAGAAACCACGAAACAGCATTTCCTCACCAAAAGCTCCAAAGACCCACACCACAACTAACCCGATCAATAATGCTTTAGGATTGCCTTCAATAGCTTTAAATGCGTCCAGGTTTGGTTGCTGATGAGTTAGGGCTGTTACAATGTCGCGCAATTCATAACTCAATGGAATCAAAAAAACGGTGGCGATGATTGCGATCAAAAAAACTTTTCCAAAGTTGGAAGGTCGTTTCAATCCGGCATCACGCCAATTCAATTTTTGTAGCCTTAATGCTGCCCATGATAGAAGCACACTGACCGCCACACCTATGAGCAATAAATTTCCTGATCTTAAAACAAGGACTGAGGGCAAGAGCACACCGACTATTTGCACTAAAATTCCTGTTCGACTTTTCCAAAAGGATAGTGGCTGTTGATTGTTCTCGTTGTGTGGAGACATAATGCAAAATGTTTGGTTACGCGAAAGGATTCCTATCGCCGCGTTGCTTCGCTCGGCACCCCTCTCCACTGGTGGAGAGGGGCTGGGGGAGAGGAGAATGATGGATGA
>VBAQ01000227.1 GCA_005883765.1 Bacteroidota bacterium | reverse complement strand
TCATTTCCGCTACTGGGGCAAGTGCCGTTTGGAACGCAATACCCCAGGGCCGGGCAGTATTGATATCCACCCTGGCAGTCTGGGATACATTGATGTAACGTAAAATCCCAGTGATAACCTGGCGCACAGCTAACTACCTTGGGCTTGATAACACTCTCTAGCTGTCCTTTTGGGGCGGGTGCTTCTCTTTTACACGAATTAATAAAAACAATCGTGACCACGATTGTAAGGGCAAGGGACATCTTGCCTGCAAATGCAGAGGTTTGATTTCTTTTCATGTGACTAGGTTTTTGGTTAATAGTTTTTGGAGTTCTACTGCGTTAAATTATGACGCCAAAAGCCAGTTTGAATCACCGTGTAACGAATACTGCTTTTTCTGTAACGAACGCCGCTTTTTCTGTAACGAAGGCCGTTTGCGTTATGTGGTTTACCACAACAACAAGTCATTTTTCAACAAAAATGGTTAGGCATTCAGGTCACTTAATAAT
>VBAQ01000226.1:1143-7719 GCA_005883765.1 Bacteroidota bacterium | reverse complement strand
AAATTCATCTGTGTGTTTAAGGGAAATGATATAGGAGCGATGAATGCGGCAAAATAATTTTGGAGAAAGGAGCTTTTCAACGCAGCTGATCGATATTTGCGCAGGGAAACACTTAGTTTCTGTAACGAAGGTGACATATCTTTTTTCTGCGTGAATGTATAGAATTGCATTTGTATCAATTTTGAAATGCTTTTTTCCAGCTTTGAAAAATAAAAATTCCTCCATAGGTAAAAGGTTTGGGGCTGACAAATCGCAGAGGGTAATTCTTAAAAAAGAACCTAGTTCATCACGAAAATTCCTGAGCGTCTTTTGACAAGCGTCATTAAAAAATTTATTTATTATTGCTTACACATTTTTTTTCCTGACGACAAATTTTTTTTCACTTCTATTCTCTTTGATGCAACTAAGGTGGGTTTTTTTGATTTTTAAAAAAATCGTATTTAAACAGTAGTCACAGTGAAAAAAACGTCGGGTAAGTGATGAAATCCGAAAAGGTTTACCCTCATTGTTTTCGAAGAGTCCAGGCACTTCGCCACAACATTTCTATCATCACTTAGGATGAAAAATTGTGTAAATTGAAAAGAGACATGCCCAAACTGAAACTCACAGGAAAACAACTAAGGGCGATTGGCCTTCCTGAAGGGCCGGTGATCAGCATTGCTATGAACATCATGGAAAAGAATTACAAATATCGTACAGAGGAAGAAGCTTTAAATATTCTAAAAAACATTGTCTCCTCCCCTGCCGATTATGTCAATGATGAAATATTGGGAATGGTAGCAAAACAGCTTGTTCCCAAAGTCTCCCCTTCCGGGGGAGCTTTAGAGGGGGCCATTTCTCTCTCCCCAACCGCCATTCCCTTCAATATATTCGGCAGCGAACAAATTGAACAGGGTGCTATACAACAGATGTACACAGCTGCTAAATTACCGATCGCTGTTGCTGGTGCACTTATGCCTGATGCACATTCAGGTTATGGATTGCCGATTGGCGGCGTGCTGGCAACAGAGAATGCGATCATTCCTTATGGCGTGGGCGTTGATATTGGTTGCCGAATGTGCCTTAGCATTTTTGATATCGATCCAAAAGAATTGGCGGCAAGAGAAAATTATTTTGCAAGGGAGATCAACGAAGCGACCTTATTTGGAGCGGGCGCAGAGTTTAAAGCAGCTTCCGATCATCAGGTTATAGAAAGAAAAGAATTTGATGAGTTGTCATTGTTAAAAGGTTTGCAGGCAAGAGCATGGAAACAATTGGGTTCATCCGGCTCGGGAAATCATTTTGTAGAATTTGGAATTGTGGATATCAATGAAAAGGACGAAGTACTCAATATTGATCCCGGAAAATATGTTGGCTTGTTGTCACATTCCGGTTCGAGAGGGCTCGGAGCCAGCATCGCCAATCATTATACAAAACTTGCGAGACAAAAAAGGAGATTGCCAGGCGAAGCAGCCAATCTTGCCTGGTTAAGTCTCGATGAAGAAGAAGGGATCGAGTATTGGCTGGCCATGAGCCTCGCGGGCGATTATGCTTCGGCCAATCATCACATCATTCATGAAAAAATTGCAAGGCAATTAGGACAACAACCGATGAAGATGGTGGAGAACCATCACAATTTTGCATGGAAAGAAATTGTTGACGGAAAAGAAGTGATCGTTCACCGAAAAGGAGCAACACCCGCGGGAAAAAATGTTCTTGGAATTATTCCCGGCTCCATGACAGCCCCGGGTTTTATTGTCAAGGGAAAGGGTGAACAGGCTTCCCTTTCCTCTGCCGCCCACGGCGCAGGAAGAAAAATGAGTCGGACCGCTGCCCTTAAATCAATCACCCAAAATGCTTTGAAAGACGAGCTTGCAAAATACGGAGTGAAACTATTAGGCGGCGGATTGGATGAGGCCCCTTTTGCCTACAAGAACATTGAAGAAGTAATGAAAAGCCAGCATCACCTGGTAGATGTTGTTGGAAGATTTACTCCGAAAATTGTAAAAATGGATGGAGGGGCACGAAGACAATGGCGTAAAAGAAGAGATGAGATCATCGGAGAATAAACCCCTGCTTGTTAGGTTGGGAATTTTTTCTTCAGCATTTCAAGCATTGTTCACTGCCGAATCTCCGGACTCGCCGTAAAGATCCTGAAACAAGTTCAGCATGACATTGACACCTCCGAGAGAAGGCTCACCTTCTAATGAAGGTTTAATAGAACCAGTATAAAAAAAGAGAAATCTATCATTTTATAGGCCTCATTTTAAGTTTCAGGAAAAAAATAATTACATTTAAAGACCAATACCAACCATCCAATACTATCTACTCCGCACACCTGGAAACAAGCACCATTTTCTTGAAAGACTTCTTACATTTTTTTTATGGACACTTGTTATGGAAAAATGGGATGCATATTATTGTTCAGAGAAGCCACCATGCTCGTTTTGCAAGAGCATAATGGCAGTGCGGGCATGCCCTCAATTAACTGAACTGCGATCCTGGGCAGAAAACATTGCCCCATGGCTGTTGTCCTCCGCAAACTTTATTGTCTGTTCATTAATAGTATGAGAATATGATAGAGGCAAAACCTGATTATCAAGAGTTGGAAAAAAAGATTTCGCATCTTGCCGCGCAACTGGATCAGCGAACCCAGGAAATTTCAGTGATCAACACTGTGCAGGAGGGTTTGGCGAAAAAAATGGATCTGCAAGCCATTTATGACCTCGTCGGGGATCGCATCAGGGATACTTTTGATGCGCAGGGCGTGATCATTGCCACTTTCGATCACGAAACAGCTACTGAACATTTTGGGTATGCCATTGAAAAGGGAGAACGCTTCTACCTGAAGCCACGGCCATTCGATAGGCTGCGACAAAGTCTTATTGACACAAAACAAAAAATACTTATCAATGAAAATTTTGAAGATGCATACCGTCAATTTGGAATGAGAGTGCTTCCGGGTTCAGAATTTCCGAAGTCCGCATTGTATGTTCCTCTGATCATTGATGATAATGTCACTGGTTATGTCAGCCTGCAGAATGTTGACAAAGAAAATGCATTTTCAGAATCGGATGTCCGCTTGTTGGAAACATTGGCCAACAGTATGAGTACTGCCCTGGAAAATGCGCGCCTGCTGAAAGAAACAGAACAGCGAACCGCTGAATTAGCCGTGATAAATAGCGTGCAGGAAGCTTTGGCAAAGGAGATGGATATCCAGGCAATTTATGATCTTGTTGGGAATCGAATACGCGACCTTTTTGATGCGCAGGCAGTGGGTATCGCCACTTTCGACCACAAAACAGAAACAGAACACATTCATTTCCTCATTGAAAAAGGTGAGCGTTATTATCCGGCTCCCCGGCCGTTGAATATTTTGCGAAAGCACCTGATCGCGACTCGCGAAAAGATCCTGATCAATAAAAATTTTGATGAAGTAGCGGCCACATTTGGAGTGAAGAAAATCCCCGGTACTGAGCAGCCCAAGTCTGCCGTGTATGTTCCCATGTTGGTGGGTGATAGAGTGACGGGGAACATTAGCCTGCAAAACATTGACAGGGAAAATGCCATCAGTGATTCTGATGTACGACTGCTCGAAACCCTTGCAAACAGCATGAGCGTAGCCCTGGAGAATGCAAGGTTATTTGATGAAACAAATCGTTTATTGAAGGAAACGGAGCAACAGAAGGCAGAACTAGGCGTCATAAACAGTGTGCAGGAAGGTTTAGCAAAGGAATTACACATACAAGCGATTTACGATCTTGTTGGCAACAGGATCCGCGAGTTGTTCAATGCCCAGGCTGTTATCATCGCAACCTTTGATCATGACACAGCTACGGAACATTTTAAATACTTAATTGAAGATGGCCAGCGATTTTATCTCACTTCGCGTCCGTACGATAAATTACGGCAACACCTTATCATAACGAAACAGAAAATAGTTATCAATACCAATTATGCAGAAGCATATGCCCGCTTTGGTTTGAGAACTTTGCCTGGAACGAATATGACCAAATCCGGAGTGTTTGTGCCATTGGTCATTGGCGAAAAGGTCAATAGTTACATCAGTCTTCAAAATAATGAGATCGAAAATGCTTTTAGTGAATCGGATGTTCGATTATTGGAAACCCTAGCCAACAGTATGAGCGTTGCGCTTGAGAACGCGAGACTATTTGATGAGACTAATCGATTACTGAAAGAAACTGAACAACGAACGGCGGAGCTGGCAGTAATAAATAGCGTACAGGAAGGGTTGGCCAAAGAGCTCAACATACAGAGCATATATGAATTGGTGGGAGAAAAATTGAGAGAGATATTCAACGCACAGGTAATCGACATCGTATCCTATGACAGCAATGCGAACCTCATGAAAGATCATTATTCCTACGAAAAGGGAGACCGAACACTGGTAGGGACATGGGAACCACGAGGCTTTAGGAAATACGTGATAGATACCAGGCAATTAATGGTCATCAACGAAGACCTTGACAATAAAAGTGTCGAATTCAACACTAACGTTATTCATGGCGAGCGCCCAAAATCCGCAGTTTTTGTTCCGCTGATCTCAGGTAATGACGTAAAAGGCATGATTAGCCTACAGGACCTTGATAAAGAAAATGCATTTTCAGAACCTGATGTTCGTTTGCTGAAAACGCTCGCAAACAGCATGACCGTGGCTCTCGAAAACGCGAGGCTTTTTGACAAAACTAATCGTCTCCTCAAGGAAACCGAACAAAGAAATGCAGAACTGGCCGTCATCAATAGCGTACAGGAAAGTTTGGTGGCACAGATCGATATGAATGCCATCTATGAACTGGTGGGTGAAAAAATGCGGGAGATTTTTGATCCCCAAGTGATCGATATTGTTACTTACGACAGTCGGGCTAATTTGATCGAAGATAAATATGCTTATGAAAAAGGCGACAGAACGCTTTTAGGTCCAAGACAACCAAATGGTTTCAGAAAACATGTGATCGAGACTGGGCTGCTTCTTTTACACAACTCAAACGTGGAAGAGGCGATGAAAGAATTTGGCAATGAAATATTATTTGGTGAAACGCCAAAGTCACAGATCTACGTACCCATGATGGCCGCAGGAAAAGTAACCGGGGTGATATCGTTGCAAAATATTGACCATGAAAATGCCTTTTCCGAGTCTGACGTGAGCCTGCTAAACACGCTGGCGAATAGCATGAGCGTAGCCCTCGAGAGTGCAAGATTATTTGATGAGACCAACAGGCTATTAAAAGAAACCGAACAACGCAATGCCGAGCTGGCTGTTATCAATAGTGTTCAGGAAAGTCTGGTGGCCCAAATGGACATGGATTCCATTTACGAATTGGTGGGGGAAAAGATCCGTGAAATTTTCAGCGCACAGGTTGTCGATATTGTGACGTATGATCGCAACAAAAATCAGATCGAGGATAAATATTCTTATGAAAAAGGTGACAGGACCCTCGTAGGTACAAGAGAGCCTAAAGGTTTTAGAAAACACGTTATTCAGACAGGAGAACTTTTATTGCATAACGAGAATGTGGAGCAGGCAATGCGTGATTTTGACAACGAAGTACTGATCGGCGAAATGCCAAAGTCGCAGGTTTATGTACCGATGATCGCGGCAGGTGAGGTAAAAGGGGTTATCAGTTTACAAAATGTCGATCATGAGAATGCATTTTCTGATTCTGATGTCAGCCTGCTCACCACACTGGCTAACAGTATGAGTGTCGCGTTGGAGAGTGCGCGTCTGTTTGACGAAACCAATCGATTGTTGAAAGAAACCGAACAACGCACGGCAGAATTAGCAGTAATCAATAGCGTGCAGGATGGCCTGGCGAAGGAGCTCGATATCCAGGGGATTTATGATCTCGTTGGGGATCGCATCCGTGACGTGTTCAATGCACAGGCAGTAATCATCGCCAACCTGGACGAGGAAACCGGCATTGAGCATTTTAAATATGTGATCGAAAGAGGCGAAAGGTTCTACCTGCAACCGAGACCCTATGATAAATTAAGGCAACATCTTGTCAAAACAAAAGAGAAGATACTCGTTAATAAAGACTTTGAAGAAGCCGCGGCCAGATTTGGGCTGACTGTCCTCCCGGGTACAGAAAACCCCAAATCATTATTATTTGTACCCTTGATCATAGGCGACAAAGTAAAGAGCTATGTAAGCCTGCAAAATATTGATAAGGAAAATGCATTTAGTGACTCTGATGTCCGGCTGTTGGAAACATTAGCCAACAGCATGAGCGTAGCATTGGAGAACGCAAGATTATTTGATGAAACCAATCGTCTGCTTGAGGAAACTGAGCAGCGTACGGCCGAACTAACCATTATCAATAGCGTGCAGGAGGGGCTTGCTTCGAAGCTTGACATGCAGGCAATTTACGACCTGGTGGGTAACAAGGTCCAGGGCATTTTTGATGCTCAGGTGGTGGACATCGTTACCTATGATTCAGCAACAGGACTCATTTATCCGCGCTATGTTATTGAAAGAGGTGAACGCTTCTATGAGGAACCCCGTGCACTTATTGGTTTTCGCAAACAGGTTGTCGAGACGCGACAGCCGCTTCTGATCAATGAGGACATAACTAATGC
>VBAQ01000226.1:292-1080 GCA_005883765.1 Bacteroidota bacterium | reverse complement strand
TAAAGGGCATTATTTCGCTGCAAAATCTTGACAAGGAAAATGCCTTCAGTGATTCGGACGTTCGCTTGCTGCAGACCCTTGCAAATAGTATGAGTGTAGCTCTTGAGAACGCAAGGCTCTTTGACGAAACGAATCGCCTGTTAAAGGAAACTGAACAACGCACGGCTGAACTGGCCGTGATAAATAGAGTGCAGGAAGGACTGGCAAAAGAACTCGAAATGCAGGGGGTTTATGAATTGGTGGGAGAAAAGATCAGGGAAATTTTCAACGCCCAGGTAATAGATATCGTTACTTACAACAAATCAAATGATGTTATTGAGGACCGCTACACTTATGAGAAAGGCGATCGTACGTTATTGGGGCCAAGACCGTTGACGGGTTTCAGAAAATATGTAATTGATTCCGCAAAACCACTTCTTATCAACAAGGATCTTGATCAGCAAAGGCCGACATACAATCAAAAAGTTATCGTGGGCCAGGGAGCCAAATCGCTGGTCATGGTTCCAATGATAGCAAGTGGTGACGTAACCGGTGCCATTAGTTTGCAAAACCTCGACCAGGAAAATGCATTTTCTGATTCTGATGTCAATCTCCTTACAACACTTGCAAATAGTATGAGCGTTGCTCTTGAAAATGCAAGGTTGTTTGACGAAACAACTCGCTTGCTCAAGGAAACGGAACAACGCACAGCGGAGCTTGCCGTAATAAACAGTGTCCAGGAAGGGCTAGCCCGTGAACTGGATATGCATGGAATTTATGATCTTGTCGGTGATAGGGTACAAAAGTTA
>VBAQ01000226.1:0-229 GCA_005883765.1 Bacteroidota bacterium | reverse complement strand
ATTATACGATGGAGAATGGCGAACGGTTTTATCTTAAACCTCGCACGATAGATGAACTGAGGACCCACCTCATAAAAACGCGTCAAAAAATCGTAATAAATACTACCCGGGAAGCTTCTGAATGGTTTGGTGATAAAGTATTACCGGGAACTAAGTTCATACAATCCGGTGTGTTCGTGCCCTTAACTGTCGGAGAAAAAGTAACAGGATATATCAGTCTTCAGAATGT
>VBAQ01000225.1 GCA_005883765.1 Bacteroidota bacterium | reverse complement strand
ATGGTAGTCAGCAAGCGTACTCAATGTTGAAAAGTGTTTCCGCCGGTAGTTGCCCCTTTTTTCATAAGCTGTTGTTTAAGTTCAATTAGAAAGATGAGGCAAACATAGTGTGACGAAATGATTTCGAAGAGGTGTCGAAGCGTCAATTAGTGGGGTAAACGTGCCATTGCTTTATCTGGGAAAATCTCGAGCTACCAAGGTCAATGAATTGTTTTTCCTTCGTACATTTTTGTAAACTCGCTATCCACTGGTTCCCATAACTCAATTTTATTGCCCTCAGGATCCATGATCCAGCCAAATTTCCCGTATTCGTATTTTTCAATTTCACCTACAATTGCACTCCTTCTTTTTTTAACTCTGCCAATAAACCTTCAAGATCTTCTACCCTGAAATTGATCATGTAATCTTTGTGTGATGGCTCAAAATATTTTGTCGTGTCATTGAAAGGAGCCCAAGCAGTATAGTTTTTCTCTTCTGGAGCGTCAGCATTTCTCCACTCGAATAGTATTGCCCCATTATCGGCTTGCCTAAAGCCCAGGTGTTTTGAATACCGGGCATTCAACCGGGTTGCGTCCTTGCTTTTAAAAAAAATGCCGCCGATACCCTTGACTTTTTTCATGAGTTAGTATTGACATCTTTATCAAACTCTCCTTGAAAGTCTCGACACAATATCTCGCACTGAAGTGTTTGCCTGGCTATTTTCTTATCTTCATTTTCAGCAGTTGACGTAATTCATAAATTTCATCACTGTCTCTGAAACTATTTTTTGGAACCAGGAAGAAGGAGCGACTGTCAAAGTACAAGTGAAAAAAATTCGGCGTCTCCATAAATGTGCTGAGTGCTTTCCACGGCCAAGCCCTTGAGCCGCGTTCATTTCCCAACGAGAAACCCTGTTCATCAAATTTCATGGTAAAGCTGTCTTTAAATGTGGCAGCCCGCCTATAAACCAGTCCTGGCAATACAAACCAAAAACTAATCATTAAAAAAAACCACATGACAGAGCCGGTTAGTACCGCAAACGGCGCAATTTTTTTGAAGTAATAAAGTGTAGCGCAGGTCAAAGCGAAGATGTTTACAAGTATTAGCATAATCCTGATTTCTGGCCTGCTGATAAAATGATAGCGTAGGGCCTGCATCACCTGTTGTTTGTCATAAGAAAAATGAATGGTCATGCTTCCAGGGATTATTCCAACATGATGGAAAGGTAATTAAATGCCGGAGATGCCAGTAAATATTTGGGGGAGCGACATGAAAAAAATCCCAACCACCAGTCGGGGTTATCAAGGCTTATTTAACCTATTTGTTCATCATTTGTTTTGCCTCAATACTAAGTGTGGCGTGAGGCACTGCACGAAGGCGGGCTTTGTCAATTAACTTCCCGGTGACGCGACAAATGCCATAGGTTTTATTTTCGATCCGCATTATTGCCTTTTCAAGGTGATCAATGAATTGAATTTGCCGGCTCGCCATTTGACTAAGCTGCTCTCTTTCCATACTCACGCTACCATCTTCCATGGTCATGTACCGGGCGTCTTCCATATCACCCGTTTCATCTTTCCGGGTTATCAAACCCTGCAAGTAGGTCAGTTCTTTTTTTGCGGCGTCGAGTTTCTTGGTAATCAATTCCCGGAATTCCGCGAGGTCTACGTCTGAATAGCGTTGTGTAGGACCAGTCATTTCATTCATAGGTGTGTCTAAAACTGATTTTGTAAATTCTGGTTCATATTTCTTTATCGACCGGGTTGTAGTTTTTGGGATAGCTACTTTCGCCGGTTTTGGTGGCTCCTTTTTCAAAATTGGCTTGATCGCGGGTTTTACCGATACCAGAGACTTTGCATGTGACTCATGTTTCTTAGCGGGCAAGTGTTCACGTGCTACCGGTTTGCTAACCTTAGGTTCCAGCTTTTTTGATACGGTACTAAGGGCATGTTTTCCGCCAGCGGCATGAATCGGTTTTGCTGTCGGTTTCTTCGCGACTGGCTTTATTGTTCCTTTCTTCGGCGCGGGCTTCGCAGACTTCCCGCCTGCGGGGCGGGCCGGTTTGGCAATCGCTTTTTTCACTTGTGCTTTTTTTGCCGGCTTGGCAGCCTTTTTAGTGGCTGGTTTCCCCGCCTTATGCGAGGCAGGCTTCTTAGTTGGCATACTATTACCCTTTTTTTAAAACAATCACTTTCAGAGAAATATCGTTAATCTCAATTTCAGTACCATCCTCGATTTCCGGCACTAATTCCAGCTTATCTGCCAGAATTTCGGCGCAAATATAGTCATTAAACTGAGCCAGCGAATTCTTTAAACCATTGCTGGCTGCCACTTTTACCTCTATTCTATCGGTGAGGTCAAAACCACTCTCTTTCCTGATTTTCTGAATACGATTTACAAACTCCCTGGCATTACCCTCATGTTCCAATTCGGGTGTTACGGTTATGTCGAGAGCTACGGTAAGAGGTCCTTTGCTCGCAACGGTCCAACCGGCAATATCTTCGCTTGTGATTTCAACTTCGGAAAGCTGTAATATTACGGGTTCGCCATCAATTGACAAATTATATTGACCTTCTTTTTCCATTTTTGAAATGTCTTGCTGGCTGAAGTTGGAAAGTGCCGAGGAGACTGCTTTCATCCTCGAGCCTAACTTTTTACCCAACGCCACAAAATTTGGTTTGATCCGTTTTTTAATAAAACCTTCCGTGTTTGCCAGGTATTGCATTTCCTTCACATTTACTTCTGTCTTTATAAGATCTTCCACTTTTTCTAACTGCCCCTTCATCGATGCATTCAAAACAGGTATCAGCACTTTATGTAAAGGTTGACGAACCTTGATATTAACTTTTTTTCGCAATGACAGAATTAATGAGGAAGCATCCTGCGCGAGTTGCATCCTTTCTTCCAACTCTTCATTGATCACAGTTTGATTTGCGACAGGAAAATCGGCGTGATGGACAGATCCTATCTTAAAACGATTCGAAACTGAATTGAGATTTTGAAAAACGGCATCACTGAAAAACGGCGAAATTGGAGCCATCAGGCGGATTACTGTCTCCAGGCACTCATACAAGGTTTGATAAGCACATATTTTGTCCTGCTCGTATTCTCCTTTCCAAAATCTTCTCCTGCACAAACGAACATACCAATTGCTCAAATGTTCATCTACAAATTCTTCAACCAAACGCCCGGCAATCGTAGGCTCATATTCATCCATGGCCTGGTTCACTTTTTTTACAAGTGTATTCATTGATGAAAGTATCCATCGATCAATTACCGGTCGCTCCTCCAGTGGGATGTACTCCTCTTTGAAAGCAAAACCATCTACGTTCGCGTAGAGGGCAAAAAACTGGTAAGTATTATATAGAGTTCCAAAAAATTTTCGCTGTACCTCTTTGATCCCCTCATTATCAAATTTCAAATTGTCCCAGGGTGAAGCGTTTGTGATCAGGTACCAGCGCGTGGCATCAGCGACAAATTTTTCAATTGTCGCAAAAGGATCGACCACATTTCCCAGGCGCTTGCTCATTTTATTTCCCTTATTATCGAGCACCAGTCCATTTGAAACGCAAGTTTTGTAAGCAACTGAATCAAAAACCAGGGCAGCAATGGCATGCAGTGTATAGAACCATCCTCGTGTCTGGTCTACACCCTCTGCAATAAAATCGGCTGGAAAAACAGTCCGGGGGGAGACTTCCGAAGCCGCATGATAGCTGAAGAAATTCTCTGGGCTTAGTGGACCAAATTGATTTGAACTTGCATCGGGCAACCCCCATTGAGCATAAGGCATAGCACCGCTATCGAACCAAACGTCGATCAGATCCGGAATGCGTCTCATCGGTTTTCCCTTCGCGCTCACCAAAATAATTTCGTCAACATATGGTTTGTGAAGATCAATTTCGGATTTCGGATTTCGCCTGCCTGCCGGCAAGGCAGGGATTTCTGATTTATTCAGATCACCCGCCTTTTCTATTTCTGCCTTTAATTCTTCAATGCTGCCAACACAGATCTCCTCTGCTCCATCTTCTGTTTTCCAAATAGGCAAAGGAGTTCCCCAAAAGCGACTACGGCTTAAATTCCAATCCACCATATTCTCTAACCAGTTTCCAAATCTTCCTTCACCCGTTGATTTTGGTTTCCAGTGAATGGTCTTGTTCAGCTCAACCATTCTGTCTTTTCTGGCAGTAGTTTTAATGAACCAGGCATCAAGAGGATAATACAAAATTGGTTTGTCGGTTCTCCAGCAATGGGGATAGCTGTGTTCATATTTCTCAACTTTGAACGCCCGATTTTCTTTTTTTAATTTGACCGCTATGTCAACATTTACGTCGACATAGTTTGGATCATCAGTATAATTTTTTACATAGCGGTTACTGAACTCGCCCAGACCATCGACAAATTTTCCCTGCCGATCAACCATGATTAGAATTCCGATATCGTACTTTTTCCCAACTCTAAAATCATCCGCTCCAAAGGCAGGTGCCGTATGAACGATCCCCGTTCCGTCTTCAGTAGTCACAAAATCTCCAAGCAAAACTTTAAATGCATTTGGATTGTCTGTCTTGTTGGCTTCGAAAGGAAGTAATTGCTGGTATGAAATTCCTTCAAGTTGTTTTCCTTTGAATTGAGCTAAGATTTTCCAGGGAAGAACTTTTGATTGTGGTGAGTAAGCTTCAAAGTCGCCGTCCTGGCCTTCCTCTTTAAAATATTTTCCAATTAGGGTTTTCGCAAGAATGACATTGATAGGAAGATGGGTATAGCTGTTAAAGGTTTTCACAAACGCATACTCTATGTCCGCACCGACCGTCAATGCGAGATTTGACGGAAGTGTCCAAGGTGTAGTTGTCCATGCCAAATAAAAAATATCTCCACCAGCAATTTGTTTAAATAAGAATTCAGATTTGTCATTCCTCGTTGCCTTAAACATTGCGATGCAACTCGTATCCTTCACGTCCTTGTAGCAACCCGGCATGTTTAACTCGTGAGAACTTAGTCCCGTACCTGCAGCCGGCGAGTAAGGTTGAATGCTTACACTCTCATACAATAGTTCCTTTTGATACAGTTGCTTCAATAACCACCAAAGCGTTTCGATGTATTCATTTTTGAAAGTGATATAGGGATCATTGAGATCGACCCAATAGCCCATCTTTATCGTAAGCTCGTCCCATTTGTCTTTATAGCGTAAAACCGCCTCGCGGCATTTTTCATTGTATTCTTGAACTGAAATTTTTTTACCGATATCTTCTTTGGTAATTCCCAATTCTTTTTCTACTCCCAGCTCCACGGGCAAACCGTGTGTATCCCAGCCGCCTTTGCGCTTTACCTGGAAACCCTTCATAGTTTTGTACCGGCAAACCAGGTCCTTTAATGTTCGGGAGATGACGTGATGAATGCCGGGCATTCCATTGGCGCTGGGTGGACCTTCATAAAAAACAAAA
>VBAQ01000050.1:35783-41609 GCA_005883765.1 Bacteroidota bacterium | reverse complement strand
ATTGGTCAAAGAGATGCTTTGAGGTATGAGACGGGCTTTCAAAAAGCAGGATTCATTCGCAACATTCTTGAGTACAACCTACCAGCGAATTATACCGAGATACAGGCAAGGATTCTAAGAAGCATGACGAAGGAACAAATTGATGCCCTGGCAAAGAAATATATTGATGCGGGCAAGTTGAATATGTTATTGGTGGGAGATAAGACTAAAATTCTTTCGGGTCTGCAAAAACTGGGTTACCCGATTGTCGAGCTAGATGTGGATGGCAAACCAGCGGAAAAGAAAGCTTCTAAAATTCATCTTTAAAAAAAAGCGCTATCGAAACCCGATGGCGCTTTTTGTTTTTTTATTTTAAATCACACGTTACTCTTTCTTTAGTACATATTCCAATTCATTTAAGAGAGATTCAATAACATCATGCCAAGCTATCCTGTCTCCAATTTTATTTTCAACAAATTTCAATTCTTCTTTTGTTGGTTCCCTATTGAATAGTTCTTGGGTTATTTCGTAAATATCTTCAATAGCTATAGAATAAATAATTTTATTTCTTTTCATTTTTAATAAGTTTGAAAATAAAATCGATTTGCTCTATGCCAGAAGTTTTACAAACTGAAAAAGAGACATTGCGTCAATTGAGAAATTCCTTCTTTTTTATAGAAAACTACGATCACGAAGCTTGCATCTCCTTAATCTTCTCCCTAATCCTGGTCTCAATTTCATTTGCGAGTTCAGGATTATCAACCAGCAATTGCTTTACAGCATCGCGGCCCTGGCCAAGCTTGTCATTGTTATAACTAAACCAACTACCACTTTTTTGTATTATGTTTAGTTCAACACCCATGTCAATGATCTCGCCTGTTTTGGAAATCCCCCCACCAAAAATAATATCAAACTCCGCGCTGCGGAAAGGTGGAGCTACTTTGTTCTTGACTACTTTCACTTTTACACGGTTGCCGATTGCTTCATCTCCATCTTTTATTTGCGCAAGGCGGCGAATGTCCAGGCGAACGGATGCATAAAATTTGAGTGCGTTGCCGCCCGTTGTAGTTTCGGGATTGCCAAACATCACACCGATCTTTTCGCGCAGTTGATTTATGAAGAGGCAGATCGTGTTGGTTTTTGAAATAGTTGCTGTGAGTTTGCGGAGTGCCTGGCTCATCAACCGGGCCTGTAATCCCATTTTACTATCACCCATTTCACCTTCCAGCTCGCTCTTTGGCACTAAGGCAGCCACAGAATCTATCACCACAACATCCAGGGCACCGGAAAGGATTAAGCGGTCGGCAATTTCCAGAGCCTGTTCGCCATAATCAGGTTGAGAGATCAAAAGATTATCAACATCAACGCCTAGCTTTTGAGCATAGGCACTATCAAATGCATGCTCTGCATCAATGATCGCACACATGCCTCCCTTCTTTTGTGCTTCTGCAATAACATGAGTGGCAATAGTTGTTTTGCCTGAGGACTCAGGTCCATACACTTCGACTACCCTACCCCGTGGAAGGCCTCCAATTCCCAAAGCAACATCAAGACCAATAGAACCTGTGGATACCACCTCCTGTTGTATATCCACTTTTTCGTTCATCATCATTACTGTGCCCTTACCATAGTCTTTATCAATTTTATCTATGGTAAGTTTTAAGGCTTTCAGCTTTTCACTGTTAATGTTTGTCATTTCGGTGGTTTTTTCTGTTTTTGCCATGATTCAAAGTTAGTTTTTACGTGACTCCAGTCTAAAAATTTAATTCACATTCTGCACAGGGTTCTTTTGGACAAAACTAATAGTTTTAGTAATTAAAAGCTAATTATATTGGTTTTATTTTTTTGTTGAACGCGTAACTAGCGTTCCATGATATTAGCTCAAGTTGCGCAGTCATCAATAGTGTAATCTGGTAGGAAAAATGTTTTTATTCGCCTTCAACAGGAAGAAATTCACCGGTGCATTCGGGGGAATTAGATCAAGAGCCAATTTGGCCAGGGAAGCTCTTTATTGAAACACCCTCCATTTTTAATTTCTCATTTATTGCTTTTGCAAATTGCACAGCATGGCTGCCATCGCCATGAATGCAGATTGTGTCTGCAACAACTGAGATCGTTTTTCCAGTTAACGTCGTCACTGTTTTTTCCTTTATCATTTGCAGGGCCTGGCCCATTGCTTGCTCTTCGTCTTCAATCAGAGCATTCGCTTGCGATCTGGGCGTAAGGCTGCCATCATCCTGGTAAGTTCTGTCAGCAAAAACTTCATTGGCAGTTCTCAGCCCTAATTCATCGGGAACATTTTTAGAGTCGCTTCCACTCAACACAAACAAAATAAGCTCATCGTCGAAATCTTTAACCGCCTGAGCTATTGCCAGGGCAATTTTTGGATTTTTCGCTGCCATATTATATAAAGCACCATGAGGCTTAACGTGGTGCAGCTTAGCCTCTTCTTCTTTAATGATTTTATCAATCGTCCTTAACTGCAGAATAACCAGGTCGTATATCTCGTCGGCAGGCAAATTCATTTCGACCCTTCCAAAATTTTTCTTGTCAAAAAAAGACGGGTGCGCTCCGATGGCGACATTATTTTGCAGGGCCAATTGAATCGTGTGCCTCATGGTCCCTTCATCACCCGCATGATAACCACAGGCAATATTTGCCGAACTGATAAAGGGCATGATGGCTTCATCGTTGCCGACCCCTTCTCCCATATCGCAATTAATGTCGATTGTCAGCATTGGCAGTTTTAAAAAAATCCTCTAATCTGAATTTACACGCATTTTGCAATTGCAGCAAATGTTGCTGCTGCTGCAGCAATAGATCTTCTGCGTGCTCTTGATCGGTCAATCGAAAATAAATTACATCTCCCGGTTGTTTTTGCGCAAGCCGCGGTAGATGAGCTGAGACAACATGAGCAATTCTTGGATATCCTCCTGTTGTCTGGTGGTCAGCCATCAAAACGATCAGTTCCCCGTTGGGGAGTAATTGAATTGTTCCAAAGCTCACAGCCGAAGAAACTAACTCACCGTTCTCTTTCGCCTGCACTGCGCCCTGCAGCCGGTAGCCCATCCTGTCAGCGAGTGAACCGACCACAAAAGATTCCTTCAAAAACTTTTCTCTTGATCCTTCAGTTAACCAGGTCCACTCGTTTCCCGGCACAACAGCTATCCGATCTATTGGCGTCTCAGTCCAAAAAATATCTGCCTTCCATGGAAGCACAACAACATCATTGCTCCCTAACAAACTATTATACCCAATTTTTTCTTTGCAATGGACGACGTCGTCCTTCTGCAGCGGCCTTCCGTTAAGTCCGCCTGCCCCTGCTTTCACATTAGTGCTGTAACTATTTAACCATTTTTGAATGCATAACTTTTCTCTTACCGCCAGGTAGCATCGGGCACCTTGTCTCCACTTCTGAAATTGTAGCACACTGTTTTTTGCGGTGACAACTGGTTGCCAAAGTGGAATATCGTCTCCATTTATGGTGGCTGAAAAATCGGCTCCCCCAATGGAAATCATCGTTTCCTGTTCGAATAGAAATATTGAAGCCGGAAAATGCATTTCAATGATCGGCTCAATGAGGTCGTTTCCCACAAGCAGATTCACTGCTTGCGCAGAAAACCGATCCATGGGACCTCCCGGATTTATACCGAGATACTGGAAACCATAACGACCCTGGTCCTGAATCGTATCAAATACTCCTGCTTTGATAATTCTCAAACTCATCCTCAGTGATTGAATAAAATTCTACATAATCACCCGCTTTTACTAAACATAATTCGTCCTTGTCTTTATCGAACATTCTTAAGGGAGTTCTTCCAATGATCTGCCATCCTCCCGGTGAGTTTAAGGGATACAAACCTGTTTGCCTCCCTGCTATACCGACGCTTCCGGCCCGTATGGGTTGAGGCTGCGGTTTTCGTGGCACTGCAATTTGTTCATCCACTTCGCCCATGTATGCAAAGCCCGGTAAAAATCCCAACATGTAAACACGGTATTGCTTTGAATTGTGGAGACGAATGACCTGTTCTGTGGAAACATTTTTCTGATCAGCTATCCATTGCAGGTCATTCGCAAATTGCTTTTCATAGCAAACAGGAATGCGCACCAGGCTTTTTTCAGCATCTTCAGTTGCAAAATCACTGAGCATTAGCTTGTGTAATTCTTTAGTTATCCATTCAGATACTTTTTTCTGCGGTGAAATTTTTTTTCGCAATAATGGAACGTCAAAATAAATGGTGACAGAACTATATGCGGGTAATGCTTCGACCATCCCCGCCAGCGGATGCTCGGACAAATAATGAAAAATAGCAATGGCTTTTTTGTTTATCTCCTCGTTAATGATATTGCCAAAGTCAATCGTAGCAACTGAATCGCCGATAAAAAAAATTTTGTATGAGGGGATGGCTTCCATTTCTCAATAAAGTTAATCATGCCTTCTGACTATCTTTACGATTGTATGGCCAGGTTTAACTGGAACGATACGTCTAATTTATTTTCCAAGCTCACTCCCCGCCGCTTTTGGAACGCTTCAAAGGTGCTGGCCAGTTATTATATCAGCAAATGGATCAAAAAACCAGTGCAGTGGGGCTTTCCTGTTTCTATTTCATTTGAACCCACAACATCCTGTAACCTTCGCTGTCCCGAATGCCCCAGTGGGTTGAGAGCGTTTACTCGTCCGACAGGTATGCTGAAAAAAGATTTTTTTTCAGAGACCATTGACCAGTTGTCAAAAGAATTGCTGTATCTCGTTTTTTATTTCCAGGGAGAACCCTATCTAAACCCTGACTTTCTTGACATGGTAAAGTATGCGTCATCAAAAAAAATTTATACCGCCACTTCAACCAACGCTCATTATTTAAATGATGAAAATGCAAAGCGAACCATCGAAAGTGGTTTGGACAGACTGATCATTTCTATTGACGGTACCACGCAGGAAGTTTACCAGCAATATCGTGTAGGTGGCAGGCTTAATAAAGTGCTGGAAGGAACAAAAAATATCGTGAAGTGGAAAAAAGAATTACGAAGCAAAACACCTTTTATCATTTTTCAATTTTTAGTCGTAAAACCGAACGAGCATCAGATCGAGGATGTAAAAAATCTGGCGAAAGAGATCGGGGTAGACGATGTGTGGTACAAGACCGCGCAGATATATGACTATGAAAATGACCCTAACCAGCTTATTCCAACTCTTGATAAATATAGCCGCTATAAAAAAATGACTGGAGGCAACTACGCATACAAGGGCGGCCTCGCCAATCATTGCTGGCGGCTGTGGCACGATCCCGTAATAACCTGGGATGGATTGGTAGCACCTTGTTGTTTCGATAAGGACGCTCAACATAAATTGGGCGACCTGAAGACAATGCCTTTTAAAGAGATCTGGAAGAATCAAAAATATAGAGAGTTTCGGGCCAGCATCCTGCAAGGGCGCAAGAATATCGACATCTGTTCAAACTGTAGTGAAGGCATAAAGGTGTGGGAAAACTAACGTCTATTGATTTATGGACTTATTTTTGGTATACTTTTCCAAGTCCTGCGCAATGATTAGTGGCTAAATCAATTGCATGCCTTTACCTACATCAATTACCACGCGACTGGAATATCAGCACAAATCTCTGATTGATATCATAGATGGCTTGTCCGATGAACAGATCCGCAAACATATTATGGCGGGCAAATGGTCGATATTCGAAAACATCGTTCATCTCGCTACCTATCAGCACGCGTTCATGGAGCGCATACAACAAATATTAAGCGAAGAAAACCCGGCATTTGCGCGTTACACGGCCGAAACGGATCCATTATTTCATGATAATTGTTCAAGGTCGACAAGAGAGATCATGC
>VBAQ01000050.1:35052-35721 GCA_005883765.1 Bacteroidota bacterium | reverse complement strand
GTGCAGCGAACGGGAGGCCATCCCACATTTGGAAGCATGAATATAGCCCAGTGGCTGAATTTTTTTGTATTGCACGAGTCACACCATCTTTTCACGATTTTTAAACTGGTGCCGGAGTTGAGAAAAAGAAATTAGTTTCCCGGGTATTAGATCTGGATCATTACAAAGTTCGCAATTGCTCAAGCGTTGCCAACTCTTCATTTGACGATAGATTGACTTATAGAATGAACAAAAGCCTTCCGAGAAATTCCTGATCGATTCAGACAATAACTTCATTGTGCAAAACAAGTCAACGTGTGCGTCTACGACAATACCCAAACGCGGGGATTGTGATCCGATAGCTATCGGATTGTGGAAAACTTTGAATAGCGATTGAAACGACTGAAAGTTTTTATATTTATCCTGCCAATAAAATAGAATGGGAATAGACAAGGACATTCATCAGAATAAATTCCGCAATGAACGCCATAAGGCAATGATCAACCTGCTATTTACCTATGGTTGGACCATAGAGCGGCTTAAACAGCTTGTTTCGGAGGAGGGCATTACACATCAGCAATTTAACATCCTGCGTATTTTAAGAGGAAATCACCCAACACCGCTTTCGACATTAACGATAAGGGAAAGAATGATCGATAAGATGAGCGACACCAGCCGCATTGTGGATCG
>VBAQ01000050.1:0-35034 GCA_005883765.1 Bacteroidota bacterium | reverse complement strand
AAAGATCGACGCCTGGTTGATGTAACCATTACCGACAAAGGACTAAAGCTTCTTGAAAAATTGGACGGCAAACAAGATGATATGGACGACATATTAAGCAATCTCTCTGAAAAGGAAGCGTCAAGCCTGAGCAAATTGCTGGACAAAATCCGCAGCGAATAATTAACTTTTTTTCAGCACTAAATGGGCCGATCAATACTTGACAATCTTTTCAGATGATATAACTTTGTAACCTATGAAAGCTATCAGTTTGTTGCTCTCTTCCATCTTCGTTACCCATTTTGTTTTTAGCCAACAAATGCATCTTTCACTGGCCAAGCCGGTGAACTACGAATTCAGAGGCGTGTGGATCGCAACGGTAGATAATATTGATTGGCCGGCAAAGGGTATGGTAAATGTAGAAGACCAGAAGGCTGAATTCATTCGTCAGCTTGAACTGCACAAAGCCAATGGGATGAATGCCATGATCGTCCAGGTCAGACCCGCTGCAGACGCGTTCTACCCATCAAAATATGAACCGTGGAGCCAATGGCTGACGGGTACGCAGGGTAAACCTCCTTCTCCTTATTATGATCCATTGCAGTTTATGATCGAAGAGACTCATAAAAGAGGAATGGAATTTCATGCATGGTGCAATCCCTACAGGGCGGACTTCCAAGTTGGAAAATCTTCCATTGCGCCTAATCATATCACCAGAATTCATCCTGAATGGTTTTTGACCTATGGAGATAAAAAATATTTTGATCCATCAAATAAAGAAGCCCAGCAATTCGTCGTAAACGTCGTCAGCGACATTGTAAAACGTTACGATGTGGACGCGATACACATGGACGATTATTTTTACCCTTACCGGATCGCTGGAAAAGAATTCCCTGATGAAGAAGGATACGAAAGATCAGGAATGCAGCTATCAAAAGATGATTGGCGAAGAAGCAATGTGGATTCAATTATTGCCGAGCTAAGCAGGGCCATTAAGCAAGAAAAACCCTGGGTGAAATTTGGGATTTCTCCGTTCAGCGTCTGGCGCAATAAGGACCAGGATCCTGATGGGAGCGATAGCAAAGCCTCACAGACAAATTATGACGACCTCTATGCGAATATCTTATTGTGGCTAAAAAAAGGATGGGTTGACTACGTAGCACCACAATTGTATTTAGAGATCGGCAACAGCAAAATTGCCTACGAAAAATTGCTTGACTGGTGGAGCAAACACACCTATGGCCGTCATTTATATATAGGGCAGGGTATTTACAGGGCTGGTGAGAACATCAGTGCCTGGAAAAACCCGAAGGAACTACCTGAGCAAATCCAGTTGCTGCGACAATACCCGAATGTGCAGGGCAGCATCTATTTCAGCAGTAAAACCTTTGATAGAAATCCAAACGGCTGGAATGATAGCTTGCGGAATAACTATTACAGGCAGCCAGCGCAGATCCCCCCGATGGACTGGCTACCTAAGAAACCAATGAATTAGATCTAGCTGTACTCGTCAGTATTTGTCAATCCCTGATCATGATTAAATGACAATATCCACCGGTTTTTGAGGATGACAGAAACAAAACCGTTAGGCCTGCATCGACACGGCTGTAACCATTCGTACCGAAGATCATCTTCCTTCTTTTAGGTTCATTGCTTCCCAAACCAGAAACACTTTTATATAAGATCTCTCCGCCTGCTGCGTATGAGAGATAGGGCCCAAGACCGCCGAGTAAGTGAATTTTGCCTCTGTGAAACATAAACTGAAAAGGGGTTGATAATTCGACATAGTCGAACCTATTGGCTAAATCTCCTTTACCTATTGGATTTCCAGATTTCCAGGTTGATCTTCGAGTGTAACACTTGTTCTTCGTTTTCCTTTTGAATAGTAGCCAATAGATGGTTGGAGGAAATTTAGTAAGCTACTACTAGTGCTCAACAGGATTCAGAACGCTGAAGTGTGCGACGCAACAGACGATCAATAGAAGTGTTCAGTTGGATACACAAAAATCATTTTCTCTACCTTTGTCATTCTTAATTTTTAATTATTAATTCTTAATTAAACTATGCCAGGTTTTGAATTATGGAGTGATGAAGAACGGAAGGAAGTAAATGAAGTCCTCGAGACGGGCATCCTGATGCGTTATGGTTTTGATTCTCCCCGAAAAGGCAAATGGAAATCCAAGGAACTTGAACAGGCAATTTGCAAAAGATTCGGCAGCAAGTACGCGCAGCTTACTTCGAGCGGAACGTCTGCATTGACAACGGCCCTGGCCGCCTTGGGAATTGGCGCGGGCGATGAGGTAATCATGCCTTGTTTTACATTCGTTGCGAGTTTTGAAGCCGTATTAAGTGTGGGCGCCGTGCCTGTGCTGGTCGATGTTGATGAAACGCTGACCCTGGAACCAGGAGCTGTTCGTAAAGCGATCACCTCAAAAACAAAGTGTGTGATGCCTGTGCACATGTGCGGAAGCATGGCCGACCTGGGTACACTAATTTCTATTTGCAACGAGCACCGTCTGATCTTACTTGAAGATGCTTGCCAGAGCATCGGGGCATCATACAAAGGGAAACACGTGGGCACTATCGGGAATGCGGGGACATTTAGTTTTGATTTTGTGAAAACAATTACCTGCGGCGAAGGCGGAGCCGTGCTTACAAGTGATGAAGCGGTTTACGCGAAATGTGACGGATCCTCGGATCACGGCCATGATCACAAAGGTGTCGATAGAGGCGCCGACCTGCACCCCTTCCTTGGTTATAATTTCCGAATTTCAGAATTGCACGCGGCTGTTGGCCTGGCGCAAATAAAAAGACTTGACGAGTTTTTGGCGATCCAACGAAGAAATCATTCATCACTCAAAAACATTTTATCGCAGTTACCCGAAATTTCTTTCAGAAAAATTCCTGATCCTGCAGGCGACAGCTGTACTTTTTTAAGCTGGTTCTTACCAACTGAAGAAGTTACAAGAGCCGTTGTGGACGAGATGAAGACCCAGAATGTCCTGGCTGGCAATTTTTATTGGTATGACAACAACTGGCATTACATACGCAAATGGGATCACTTAAAAAACAATTTGACACTCCATTCTCTAAATGATGCGCAACAATTAGCATTGAAAAAATTGCAATCACAAAACTTTTCTTCCAGTGATGCGATCATGAGTCGTTGTATTTCATCCGCGATCAGTTTGTTGTGGACCGAAGAACAAACCAGGGAGAAGGCTGAAAAGATGGTCGGCATAATCAGGAAGGCGCTTAACAAACAAAGTGTGACGACCAGCTAAAGCTTGATTCCCCTTTTCTGAATATAATAATGCCACAATAGCATGGTCGCAATGGAACGATAAGGCCGCCATTCCTCGCCGAGTGCGAGTAATTTTTCCTGGCTTATCTTTTTTGGTAATTGCTTTATTTCCTTAAGCGCATTGACCATTGCCAGGTCTCCGACTGGGAAAATATCGGTTCGTTGAAGTGCAAACAAAAGATAAACGTCTACCGTCCAATCGCCAATGCCCTTTATCGTTTTCAGTTGTTGTCTTACTTCTGAATCGTTAAGCGCTGATAGAGTTTTTAAATTGGTTTGTTTAGCTATGATTGATTGTGCCAGGCATTTTACATAAACAATTTTCTGGCGACTGAAATAACAAGCCTTTAATTCTTCATCTGAAAGGGAGAAAATTTTTCTGGGCGTGATAACTCCAAGCTTTTCTTGTAATTTATTCAACGCTGCTCTTGCAGAAGCCAGGGAGACCTGTTGCTCAAGAATGATATGAACCAGGGTTTGAAAATTTGCAGGCCTTGTCCATAACGGTGGGTAGCCATATTGCTTAACTATGAAACGAAGGTGTTTATCTTTTTTCGTTAGTTTATCGCCAAGAGTATGGAAGTTGTCTTTGTGAAAAGTTAAATGCATGGGCTAAGAGCTTAAAGAGAAAAGGAGAAAAAGGAACAATCACAACAGAGACTCCTTACCAAAATTATTGATACCACGATGGATACCCTCCTTCATTAATTCAACCTTAAAATTAGCCAGCATCCCGTGCTTTAGATTTAATAGCAAGAGATGAGTTCTTACTTGCTTGAAATAAACGGGAGGTAACGGATCAACGGTTTTCAATTCTATTACCAGCATACGTTCGACAAGCAGGTCTAACCTTGTACGCATTTTCTATATGCAATTTTTCATAATCAATAGGCAGCAAAACCTGCCGCTGTACATTTAATCCTAACTTAGTTAATTCATAATACAAGACTTCCTCATAAACTCTTTCAAAACAACCTGGACCGATTTTCGAATGTATTTTGATACATAAATCGACAATAATTCCTGTGAGTTCGTTTATTGTCATAACCCTTTATCTCTTTTTCTCCTTTTATCTCTTAGCCTATCTCTTAGCCTTAAACTTTTCAATGGCATTTTTTGTAAAGGAACTCAACACCAATTTTCCGCTTATCGCTGCTCGTTCTAGCAGAAGGCGATCCCAGTTCTCTGTCCCCTTCCAGAATATTTTTTTTACTTCAGCCATTGCCTGTGGATTTGAATGTATTAAAGCATGAGCGAGTTTTGCAATGGACTCATCCATTCCGTCCACCGTAGCATGTACTTCAGCGAACAAACCTTTGCGGCCAGCCCACTGAGCATTTCGCCACATGGCAGCGTCAATGGTTAATTGAGAAAAAGCAGAGATGCCGATCTTTCTTTCTACCGCCGGCCCTACCACAAACGGCCCGATGCCGATCGCCAGTTCGCTCAATCGTATTTCTGCATGTTCTGTAGCAATGGCATAATCTGCGGCGGCCACAAGGCCAACTCCTCCCCCTACGCATTTGCCCTGCACCCTGGCGATAATAAATTTGGGACAGATCCTCATGGCATTGATGACATGAGCAAAGCCGCTAAAGAATTGCAAACCCTGCTCGGCATTTTGAATAGCTGCAAGCTCGTCAAATGAGGCGCCAGCACAAAAGACCTTATCTCCTCCCGAGCAAAGAACAATTACTTTCGTTTCATCATCATTTCCTGCCCGATGGATCGCTTGCGCCAACTCATCCAGAATTTTTAAAGGCAATGAATTGCTTTGTGGATGAAAGAATTCAATGGTGGTGACGCTATTATGAAATTCTGATTTTACGTAGCCGTTTGAAATTTCCTTGATCATGGAATTAGCTTTTACGTTTGACCATAGTTAAAATCGTTGCAATGCCAACCTGCTCATTGGTTTCATCAATTATCTCTACCAGCCACTTTACAATCCCTTTTGGAATTTCTGAATCTTCCTTCCGATCCTGTGGGGTTTTTTCCTTGCAGGTAAACCGAATATGGATTTCTGCCCCGGGATAAACTGGTTTTGTGAAACGCAATTCATCGATCCCGTAATTGAGCAGCACCGGGTTCTTTTCGAAGCTATCAACAAACAAACCGGCAGCAACACTCAGCACAAAGTATCCATGCGCTACCTGCCTTTCAAACATAGTGTCGGCAAAATCGGTTTCTTTTACATGAGCATAAAAGTGATCTCCGCTCAGGTTGGCAAACTTGTCGATATCTTCTGAAGTGATCACCCTTTTTTCCGTAACAATCTGGTCGCCGATCTGTAATTCTTCAAAATATTTCTTAAAGGGATGCAACTCTCCGGTATATCCTTTGGCATTCTGTTGGTAAATTTTTGTGATCGCTGTGATCGTTGTTGGTGAACCCTGGATAGCTACTCGCTGCATATAATGTTTAACTCCGCGAACTCCTCCCATTTCTTCGCCGCCGCCAGCCCGACCCGGGCCACCGTGTATCAACATGGGCAATGGAGAACCATGACCGGTACTTTCTTTAGCGCAACCTGCATTTAATACCAGCATTCTTCCATGCCATGTTCCGGCGGTTACCACATAATCTGTTGCAACCTTGTCATCAGCAGTAACAATGGTGCTGCAGAGAGATCCTTTGCCCTTTTTACTAAGTTCGATCGCCTCACTCAAATCTTTATAAGGCATAATAGTACTCACAGGCCCAAAAACTTCCACCTCATGCACTTCGTCTGATAAAAATGGCTCTTCATTTTTTAGTAAAATGGGTGATATGAACGCGCCTTTGACCGGATCCGCATCAATTACTTCCACACTATCCAACGATCCATAAATGATCTGCGATGATGCAAGCAATTTTTGGATCTGGGCCCTGACTTCTACTCTTTGACCTTCCCCCGCGAGAGAACCCATTCTTACTTTTTCATTAAGGGGATTACCAATCGTTGTCTGCTGCAAAGATGAAGCAATCGCCTTCCATACATCGTCCATTTTATTTTCAGGAACGAAGATTCTGCGAATGGCCGTACACTTTTGACCGGCTTTCACCGTCATTTCTTTCCGAATCTCCTTGATGAAAATATCCCATTCGGGCATTTGCGGGCTAACATCTTCTCCCAATACAATAGCATTAAGTGAATCAGCCTCCATATTAAATGGCACGCATTCGCTTAAGACTTTGCTGTGAGATCTTAATTTTAATCCTGTGGACTTCGACCCGGTGAACGTGATGATGTCCTGAGAGGTCACGTGATCCAAAATATCACCCACACTTCCGCAGATCAATTGCAATGAGCCCGGCGGCAAAATTCCTGAGGAAACAATCTCTTTGACTACCGCCTCGGTAAGATAGGAAGTAATGGTTGCAGGTTTCACGACGGACGGCACACCAGCCAACCAATTCACTGCACATTTTTCAAGCATGCCCCATACCGGGAAATTAAATGCATTGATGTGAATCGCGACTCCCTCTTTGGGAACTAAAATGTGATGACCAATAAAACTGCCACCTTTGCTTAATCCCACAGCATCGCCATCTGTGCAGTAAGGAAGATCAGGAAATTTTCTCCGTAAAGACGCATTACTGAATAAATTTCCAAATCCCCCTTCAATATCTATCCAGCTGTCCAGTTTTGTTGCTCCTGTTTTGTAACTGACCCCGTAAAAATTTTCTTTTCGCTCATTGAGATAAATGGCGAGGGCTCTTAACATTCTTCCTCTTTCATGAAAGGTCATTTTACGAAGAGCGGGATTTCCGACTCTTCGTCCATAATCCAGGATTGAAGCAAAATCTAATCCGTCAGTTGTCGCGATGGCAATTTCTTCCCCGGTAACAGCATCGCGCAAAACCTGGCCATTGCCATCACCAGTTATCCATTTGCCGGTAACATAATTTTCCAGTTTATTCATATAGCAATTTCAAAACGCGAAATTAATTTAAAACGACCTGGTAAACGTGGTTTGCTGTGGAACTATCTTTGCAAAACCAAATTTTAACGGATGAAACAGATTTCCAAACTGCTAACCCTTCTTTTACTGATGGCCTGTAATAATTCCGGCACTAAGAGTAATGATGAAGTAAAAACCAAAACCGATAGTCTAAGGGGCGAAGTGATGGAAGCACATAATATTGGAATGGCTAAAATGGAAAAGATAAGTGAAGCACAAAAAAAGGTTCAGCATGCGATGGATTCCATTTCAAAACTGCCCGCCAATTTGCAGAAACAATCGGTAGGTTATAAAATGCAACTCGATTCCATCCTTGGCAGACTCAAATACTCCGATTACGCTATGAACCAGTGGATGGAAGAATTTAATATGGACTCTGAAGCGAACAACACCGAGAGGCAGATCAAATACCTGGAATCAGAAAAGATAAAAATTTCAAAAGTAAGGGATGCAATGATCAGCAGCCTGCAAAAAGCTGACTCACTACTGAAGGCGAAGTTTTAACGATGGAAATTTCTGAGACGTCTATTGGAAACTAATCCTTTCACTTTTTACCTCACCCCATTAAAAGGTTTTTCAAGCTGGAGAGTCTGCAACCCCTCTGCATTTGGAGAGGGGCGATGGGGTGTGCGATGTTCGGAGCGGTGATGGGGTGAGGTAGAAAATTGCTTTCTAAAAAATACCGTTTACGTTCATTGATCATGATTCCAGCGCTAGGAAGCAAGCGTTTTCATTCGTTTATCAATTGCCTGGCACAAGGAATCAAATATTTCTTCTACACTTCCCTCACCTTTTATTGATTGAAATTTTTTTGATTTTTTATAATGATCGGCGATCGGGGATGTTTCATTTTTATATACGGTGAAGCGATGATGAATTACCGTCTCATTAGTATCGTCGGTGCGCCCTGAGGTTTTGCCGCGATTTAAAAGCCGCATTACTAGTTCTTCTTCACTAACCTCGAGTGCAAGAACAAGGGCAATTTCCGTTTTTTTTAATGTAAGCAATTTGTCAAGTGCCTGTGCTTGGGCCACATTGCGGGGGAATCCATCAAATAAAAAACCAGGAACCTCTTGGTGATGCTCGAGACTACTGTCAATCATTCCTATCACCACCTCGTCGGGAACCAGCTGACCTTTGTCTAAAAAATTTTTCGCTTCCAATCCGAGTGGTGTCCGGTTGGAGATTTCCTCACGAAGCAGGTTGCCGGTAGACAAATGAACAAGGCCGTATTTCTCAACAAGCTTTTCTGATTGAGTGCCTTTTCCGCTGCCCGGCGGACCAAACAGTATCAAATTAAACATAGGCGAATATAATCAAATGAGGCAAATGAGTCATACGTCAAAATGGGTCCAATGGAATCATTCTGGCTATGTTTACTCCGAATAATCAATCCTTCTTTGAACGGGTAGATTCAATATAGTTTCGTCTGACTTTCATGACCTGTGTGACAGATTTGACTTCTTTATTCTTCCAATCGCTCGACGCAACCAAATTCCTTTTTCAAATAATCGTCGTACTCGTCGGCTTTTTTAAAGAGGTGCTGAAAGGTTTCTACACCACTTTCCCTGGTCATATCGAGATCATAAACAATAGATGAAAGAACAATGTTCTGTTTTACGCAACTCAAAACAAGGCCGTTTAATTTGTAATTTTCCCGGAGCAGATATTGGTACAGGGGTCTGATCTTTGACGCATCCGGCGGTAGTTGGCAGAGATAAGCATCCCCGGTAATAAAATAATTTTCCGGATTGTAGTTGATCTTGATTTTTGCTGAACCCTCTTTTACACTCCAGTTGTTTTGCCCCTCGCGGGCGAGCTTGACATCCTTTCCCAATGCTTTTAAGATTTCTTCCATTGTTTTTGCTACGCCAATAGATTCCATTTCTTTCTCAGGCATTACAGGCAATTTGATCTCAGTACCGCAACTGGGACAATATTTTTGTGAATCGATATTCGCCGGCGTGACCAGGTAATTGCAGCTGTGGCAGCGCGTGGAGGGCTGCCCCTTATTGGGAAGATATAATTGCAAAGCTTCACGCAAATAGCTTACAGGCAACGCAAAGCCGAGATTATCCCCACCCCGAATGATAAAAGAATTTACTCCAATGATTTCCCCGTTATCATTGACCAACGGTCCGCCACTATTGCCCGGGTTGATGGCAGCGTCAATCTGTATGAATTTTAAGCCATCGCGAATCCGATCAACCTTTGAAATTACACCCTGGGTGGCTGTGTAATTTAATCCGTAAGGATGGCCGATGGCCACAACCTGGTCGCCATCTTTCATTGCCTCATAGCTACCCAGCTTTAACTCCGGCAGAATCGTTCCTTTTGGTGGCTCTAAGAATGCGAGATCATGTTTCTTGTCTAAATACCAAACCCTCGAAAGTGTTTTTGGAAATAATTTTCCGGCTATTGTTACTTCCGCATTATTGCCAACAACGTGCTCATTGGTAACAATGAGATCAAACTCCTTTACATAGAACCCGGTACCGGTAGCCGTTTGCGTGGCGATTTGAATAATCGCCGGCTGAAAATTTTCTATGATCTGTTGTACATCCATGACCGCTGATTACCCTGATTTATCTGATTTCAGTGATGGTTTATATTTATTGTTGATCAATCGCCTTATCTCGAGACTTTTGGAGCCAAAATTTATGAGCAATCCTATTTCCAGATTTAATGCTTCCAAATAATTTAAAGCTTGCGCAAGATGAGTATCCGTCAATTCCGATTGGGCTTTAATTTCAACGACTACTTTATTCTCAACCAGAAAATCAACTCTACGCTTTCCAATTTCAATTTCATCATAAAAAATTGGCAGTGCAATTTCATTCAAAAAAGACAAAGCGATTTTCCTAAATTCAATGATCAGGCACCTATGGTAAATCAATTCCTGGTAACCATTTCTCATACGCTGGTGAACTTTCATGGCACAGCCAATTATTTTTTCAGTTATGTCCGAATATTTAAATTCCTCTTTAATCATTCAGTTTGATCATTTAATCAAAGGAATCAGCGGTTGGTATCAATGTTCAGGTATTCTATTTCTGTTGTGAAGGAAACATTAAACACTACCATGTTATCATACTTAATATTTTCCAGCTTCATTTTCAGATTAGGATATTTTGGTTTCCAGGCGTTGATTATTTGTTTCACCCTGTCGGCGATCTTATCTGCGTCAAATTGTTTTGTCTCCGGATTATAATAATTCGCATTGAACCCAAGTGCGTTGAAGTATTCGCCGTAATTCACCATCATAAACAAATGAAAAAAATCGGTTACCGGTCTTGGCAAACTGTACGAGTACTGGCAATAGGCAATTCCGTACTCAGCGATCTGCGCAGCAATGGATGGGTAATTATTATCCCGATACCAATTTATGTTCTGGCTGGCATTGTAAATGGCGTCAGCAATCGTTTTGTAGTTCTGCGGTGTCACAATAGCGAACGTGTGCCTGGATCGGTACAAGGCTTCAAATACCTCTTGTTGCGGGCGGTTCTTTAACTTCTCAAATGCATCGATCATATCCCGGTTTTTTTCTGTCGTCTGTCGCTCATTTTTTTTAAAATAAAGCTCTACGATCTTCTCCAGGTCATGCAGGATTTTTCCCTCCGGTACGATCAGGTAATCGATGCGATATGCCAGGGCTAATAATAAATATGCTACGCCGCCAGAAAATTTATCTGGGTCAAGCGTTTTGATGTAAGAAATAGTTTCCCCTATCCATTTTTGCAGCCACTGAAACTTGATTTCCTTCTCTTCGGCAGGAATTTCAATAATGTGCTCCGTGTCTGTTGTTTGCAGTGATGAAAAATCCTGCACCAGCAGGTCATCCTGTTTATCTGCTTTGGTTGATAATTCCTTAAGGCCGTAATATAATTTGCTTGGACTAGCCGTTTCAACATCACTGTCGAAACGCATGCAAAGCTTTTCTCCCTCCAGGGCATATCGACTGTAATAAAGGTTAAAATTCATTTCAAGCAGACGCCGCATAACCGGAACATTGGGGTTGGGCATCTTTGCAAGCGTTGCTTCAGCATGTAAATGCTCATTGTCATAATTGCCACGGACAATTTTTGATCCCTGGTAAAATTGAAAGCGGCCGCTACTTTCATTACGTTCGTGAACAACATTGTCAATGGCATCGTCCCGTAGATATTCATAAAAAGCATCCAGGCTTTCGGGATATTTTTTTTCTTTAAAAAGATTTTCTGCGTCAGACCAGCGATTTACTTTTTCAACGGGCTTATTGTTGTCGGAGTAACGTCCAAAATAGACTGCGGGTTCTGCTTCTGCTTTTTTTTTGCTCCTGCCAAAGAGTTTATCAAGCATGTTCATCCTTATTTTCAGAATGAAGCAAGTTAACAAAGAATAGCGAATCGGCATCTTCTTGCCATTCACCACTCACCATTCATCATTGACTAATCCACAGCTTGCTACCAAAGAAATTCACAGGCTTTTGGAAGAAATTGTTTATAATTCTAAAATCAGTAGTTTCGCCACAAACCTTTTTGCAAGATGAAGTTTATTGTATCGTCTTCGGCTTTACTGAAACAGCTGCAACACATTTCCGGCGTGATCAATGCTAATACGGTGCTGCCAATTTTGGAAGATTTTTTATTTGAAGTAGAAAAAAACAAATTGACAGTCGTAGCCACAGATCTGGAGACGGTGATGCGTGTGCAACTGGAAATTGAGGCAAAGGACAGTGGCAAAATTTGTATCCCTGCAAGAATTTTGATGGACTCACTGAAAAATATTTCTGATCAACCTCTCACTTTTACCATAGATAAAAATTTCACGATCGAGATTACCAGCGATAACGGAAAATATAAAGTGATGGGAGAGAACCCGGATAATTTTCCGAAAGAACCTTCCCCCGACGATACCACATCGTTCACGATGACATCGTCAGCACTCATTACTGCGATCAGTAAAACTTTATTTGCCGTTAGCAACGATGATCTGCGACCTGCTATGACAGGCGTGTTTTTTGAACTGGACAAAAAAGGGATTCAGTTTGTGGCTACCGATGCACATCGTCTTGTTCGATACAAGAGAACCGATGCCAGCAGCCCGAAAATTGATTCATTCATTGTGCCGCGCAAACCGCTCAACCTTTTGAAATCGGCTTTGCCTGACAATGATGACGAGATCACATTAAGCTATAACAACAATCACCTCTTTGTAAAACATGGCACAACTCAAATGAGTTGCCGCCTGATCGATGCAAGATTCCCCGATTACAAAGTCGTGATACCTACCGATAACCCTTACAAGCTTACAGTAAATAAAAATGATTTCCAGGGTGCTCTGCGCCGTGTTAGTGTGTTTAGTAACAAGAGCACTAACCAGGTTGCGCTGTCTATGGCCGGCAGCGAACTCGAACTAAAGGCACAGGATATTGATTTTTCTTTTGAAGGTGATGAACGGATGAAATGCCAGTATGATGGCGAAGATCTTACCATTGCCTTTAATGCAAGATTCCTGATCGAAATGCTGAATGCAGCTGACAGCGAGGAAGTAAAAATAGAATTATCAACTCCCACAAAAGCTGGCATCCTGAAACCAACCGAACAGGAAGATGGTGAAGAGCTATTGATGCTGGTAATGCCATTGATGCTAAATCAATAACGGAACCCGGATTTTCAGGAATAAAAATGATTCATAGAAATTTAGAAGTCCCGATAGATCGGGATTTTCTATTTTAATAGAAAGGATTTTCACAATCTTTAATTTTATCCAATGGTTTTAGTTACAGGTGGAACGGGATTTTTGGGTTCTTATGTTATTAAAGAACTGGTGGAAAGAAATTATAGTGTGCGCGCACTTCGCCGAAGAACAAGCAAACTTCCTTTTTATATACGTCCTGAAATCCTGGAAAAAGTTGAATGGCTCGAAGGCGATATACTGGACACAATTTCATTAGAAGATGCCATGGACGGAGTAGATGCTGTTATCCATTCCGCAGCAACGGTGTCATTTCATAGAAGCGATAAAGATCAGGTTTACCTCGTGAATACGCAGGGCACTGCCAACGTGGTGAACACTGCGCTGGAAAAAAATATTCAACGTTTTGTCCATGTCAGCTCGGTTGCCGCATTCGGGCGTGCCGAAATAAATGGCCGCGTGAACGAAGAAAAAAAATGGGTCGTAAGCAAGCACGACACACATTATGCAATCAGTAAATACAAGGCCGAAATGGAAGTGTGGCGGGGCGGTGGAGAAGGACTCAATGCAGTGATCATTAATCCCAGCACTTTTTTAGGATACGGTGACTGGAACACGACCAGTTGCCGGATTTTTAAATCTGTTTACAATGAATTTCCGTGGTACAGCACCGGCGTTAATGGTTTTGTAGACGTTGAAGATGTTGCCAGGGCGACAATATTGTTACTGGAAAGCAATATTTCGGAACAAAGATTTATTGTGAACGCTGAAAACTGGACATTTCAACAGTTGTTCAATTCTATTGCAGACGGATTCGGGAAAAAACATCCTACCAGGAAAGCCACACCATTTCTGATAAATTTTGTCCGCAAAATTGAAGAAATGAAAAGCATGTTTGCGGATAGCAAACCTTTGCTTACTAAGGAGAGTGCGAGAATAGCCAACAGCCATACCTTTTTTGATAACGATAAATTACTTAAAGCTCTCCCGGGATTTTCCTTTACGCCATTGCAGGAAAGTATTCAGAAAGCGTGCAAAAAGTACATTGAAAGTCTACGCTGATCTTTTTTCAGTCAATTAATGCTCAAATATTTTTCTATACATCACGTTATTGATCTGTTAAGGAGTTCTCAAGTCCTGCCGCTTATGAAGGATATACGCGGGCCTTTTGTATCTTTAAAACGCAATACATAACTATGAAAAACTATCGATCTCTTTTAATCCTATCAGCATTTTTTATTTCGGAGACCACTTTCGGCCAATTTACTTTAACCGGGAAAGTAGTCGATTCCGCCTCCAGGGAACCTCTGTATGGCGCTTCCGTTTTCTGCCAGAATACTACCTCGGGCACGATCACAAATAAAGAAGGTGGGTTTTCATTACAACTCAAAGCTGGCGGTTATGAACTTATTATTTCGTTCACGGGCTACCAAACCAGGGAGATCCGTATCAGCAATAATGATAATAGCCCGCTTCAAATAGAATTGGTCAAAGAGGAAAAAACAATGGGAGAGGTGGTGATACGCAGCAGTAATGAAGTGACAGATGGTTGGAATAAGTATGGTAAATTTTTCCTGGAAAATTTTATTGGCTCTACTCCAAACTCCGTGCTGTGTACTCTGCAAAATCCGGAAGTATTGCATTTCTATTATTATAAGAAAAGTGACAAGCTCAAGGTGTTGGCAACGGAGCCCGTTCTCATTTCGAACAAGGCTCTTGGCTATACGCTGCGATACCAGTTGGATTCATTTATGTACTATTATAAAACGCAGATAAGTTCCTATCGGGGTTATTGTTTTTTCACTCAAATGGAGGGAAGTTTCCAGGATCAAAAGGCCTGGAGTGAGAACCGCAAAAAAGTTTATTATGGATCCAAACTTCAGTTTATGCGTTCTTACTACGACAGCACCTTGAGAGAAGATGGTTATGAAATCGGCCTGCTTGATGAAAACAATAAGACAAAATTCAATGTTGTTCAAAACCCGTACGACAGTGCATATTACACAATCTATGATAGCACCTATGAATCGGAGGTATATTATCCGAGAAAGATCAGCGTCAGTTATAAGAAGAAACCGGAACCCGAGTATATACAAAGGTTTAAGCTTCCAAAAAATGTGGGGGCAGAAATTTCTTACATCGATCTGATTGATGCCATCGTAATCAAAGAGAATGGTTATTTCTATGATCAAAAAGACTGGATCAACCAGGGCTACTGGAGCTGGAAAAATCTAGCAGACCTTTTGCCCTACGATTATATTCCCTAGTGAATTGTCAATTGTCAATTGTGAATTGTGAGTTGTGAGTTGTCAGTTGTGAGTAATAGCTCATCCCACTCACCAGTCACTACTCACCACTCACCTTCTTCCAGATTTCAGGAATTCTTTTTATCCAAACCAATTCCTTCATTTTCTCCTTTGAATCAATGGCGGGTGATCCGAAATAAGTTTTGCCTCCTTCGAGAGAAGAGGGCGTTCCGCTTTGTGCATAAAGCACAGCCCCTTTGCCAATGGTGATCGTTTTGCTTACTCCCACCTGTCCCCAAAGTATTACTTCATCTTCGATGGTGGAAGCACCTGCAATGCCGACTTGCGCGGCAAACAAACAATTTTTTCCAACTACTGTATCATGGCCTATGTGAACGAGATTATCGATTTTTGTACCGGCCCCGATGATAGTATCGCCACTTACGCCCCGGTCAATTGTGCACCCGGCACCAATCTCCGCAAAATCTTCAACAACCACTCTTCCGCAGCTGTTCATTCTTTTATAGTGAATATCGCGGTTTGTTTTTTTGTTATAATAAAAAGCATCGCTGCCAATGACAGTTCCTGCCTGTATGATCACATTGTTGCCAATTATACAATGATCCAGGATAGACACGTTGGGATAAACAATGCAATTGCTGCCGATGCTAACGTGATTGCCAACGTAAGCATTAGGCATTAGTACACTTCCATTCCCGATCGTTGAGCTATCGCTGATCATTTTCATGGAAGGAGCAAAGGGGCGAAAATGATCTACCAGTTTTAAATACGCCTCAAATGGGTCTTCCACTATCAAAAGAGCCTTGCCAGGCGGGCAGGCCATTTCCCTATTGATAATAATAAATGTCGCTGCTGAATGGATACAAGCGTCATAATACTTCGGATGATCTACAAACACAACATCGCCTTGCTCTACTTTATGTATCTCATTAATACCGGTAACTTCCCCGGTGTTGTCCCCGATGATCTTTGCTCCAATAAATTCGGCGATCCATTTTACGAGAACAGCTTTTTCAAAATGCATAGAGGGTAATTTTAGGTAAAGGTAGCTATCAACCGTTTGCCTCATTAATTGCCGCAATTCCGAGTTTTTAGGTTTTTAGACTGCCTGTATCGTTTTTCAAGAAAAATATTTTTTTGGGCTTTCAGGATGTCGAAAGTGATTTTGAACGATCAACTTTTTTTCATCACGCTTGTCGGAGCATCGAGCAAAAAAAAATTGAAAGAGAAATGACATCCGCCGTAACACTGATGAATAAAGGCTTTCAGCCGAAAGAAATATTTTGCAGTGAATGCTGTTTCCAAAATCATCTTTTTCTTTTTTGTTGAATTCAAAAAAATAAATGGCTCAAAGGCGCCGTCCTTATCCACAAACCATGGAAAAATGTTAATAAAATTCTTTACAAAATCTTTTTAGTTCGGAAAAATTATTTTTAATATTGTGTAGGGAAATTTGTTTCCCGGTACTTACTAACCCATCCATTATAATTATCCCGACATCGGTCGGGATTTTTCTTTTGTCTTTTATGAGTAAATTATCCATCCTTGTATGATCGCGTGCTTATGCAAAGAATAAACAAATCACAAAACCGCTGGATCATTTGCAATCCAATTCCAATAACTTTACCACTGAACCAAATAACAATTCATGCTTAAATCGATGACTGGTTTCGGCCGGGCCGAGCAAACTGTAGGTGACAAAACTTTCCAGGTAGATATAAAATCACTCAATGGTAAACAGTTTGAACTACTTCTCAAACTTCCCGCGTTTTTAAAGCCGCTGGAATTTGATATCCGAAATATTTTGTCAAAAAAGCTTGGTCGTGGGAGCGTCGATTGTACCATTAGTTTAAAAGAGACGGGTAGTGCAAAACCTGTTTCCATTAATACTAGCCTTGCCAGGGCGTATTACAAGCCACTTGCTGAATTATCTGAAGCTTTGAATTTAGATCCATCTAATATCCTCAGTACGCTGGTCAAGTTGCCGGAGGTAATTACACCTACCGCCGATACCCTGCGCGATGAAGAATGGAAAGCTTTTCAAAAAATTTTAAATGCTGCGATTGACGATCTTAACCTGCACCGGGTAGAAGAAGGGAAATCCCTGGAGGAAGACCTCTTATTACGAATCGATAATATTCTAAGTCAGCAAGAGCATATAGTAAAGCTCGAACCCCTGCGCCAGCAAAAAATCAGGGAAGGGTTGACGAAACTATTGGACGAAAAGGTAGGCAAAGAAAATTTTGATAGCAACCGGCTGGAGCAGGAGCTGATTTATTACATAGAGAAGATAGATATCAGCGAAGAGCAGGTAAGATTAGAAAATCACTGTGACTATTTTAAAGTAACAATGTCCGGGGACGAAGATTCAAAAGGGAAAAAACTTTCTTTCATACTACAGGAAATTGGCCGGGAGATCAACACCACCGGTGCTAAGGCCTACGACGCAGCGATACAAAAATGCGTTGTCGTAATGAAGGATGAACTCGAAAAAGCAAAAGAACAAATCCTGAACGTATTATGAAGGCACAAGATTCAAGGTTCGAAGCACAAGCGGAATGTTGATTACTCTGTTTTTCAACTAAAAAAATTGTTCATCCCTGGTTTCTTGTGCCTTGTACCTTGTGCCCTTGTTCAATAATATCTTTGCGGCATGAAGCTGATAAAAACTTGTCTCTTGCTCCCTGTTGCAGTCCTTTTTCTTTCTTCCTGCACGAGCGTTGATCTTTACGAGAAAGATGTGACTATCCCTGGGTTTAAATGGAAAAGCAGCTTTAAGCCCGAGTATACATTTACCATAAAAGATACGACTTCGCCGTACCAGCTTTTCCTGGTTTTAAGACACAATGAAAAATATAATTACAACAATATTTGGATCAACTTGTATTCACAACCACCCGGCGACACTGTGCACAAAGCCCCATTCGAACTCCCGTTGGCGACCAATGAAAAATGGCTAGGCACTGGCATGGATGATATTTATGAGCATCGCATTAAACTCACCGATCCACAATATCTCAAAGCGGGAATCTATCATTTCAGAATTGAGCAGATCATGAGGGAGGATCCGCTTGAGAACGTAATGAATATTGGGCTGCGGGTAGAGAAGAAATAATGTCCATTTCATTTTATGCCCGATAAAAAAAGGATACGGCTTGCCACAACTATTTACTGGCTGCTGCTTTTCTATATTGTAGCCGCGCTGGTATGGTGGTTCATTTCTCTGGAAAAACAAAATCGCCTTATGACGAATTTTAAAATAAGCCAGTTGAATGCCTCAATTGACCCGTCACATGATCCGCAGCTTTATAACAGCGTCTTAGCCAAAATTGAACAGGATCATAGAAGAAACCTTGTAAAGTATGTTAGTGAAGGCTCAACTTTTTTGTTATTGATTTTAATTGGAGCGGCATTTGTTTATCGCTCTGTGCGCAGGCAATTCCTTTTTCAGCAACAACAGCAAAATTTTATGATGGCGGTAACTCATGAATTAAAAACGCCAATTTCCGTGGCCAGGCTCAACCTTGAAACTTTGCAGAAACATCAATTAGATATTGAAAAACAGAAAAAACTGATCCGTATGACCCTGGAGGAGACGGAGAGATTGAACACCTTAACGAACAATATCCTGGTCTCTGCGCAGCTTGAGGGAGAAGGCTATGCGGCGTCAAAAGAGGAACTTGATCTAAGCGACCTGGTCAAGGATTGCATTCGCGATGTTATACAACGCTATCCCGAAAGAAGATTTATTGAATCAATAGAACCCGACATGGATGTGAAGGGAGATCCGCTATTGCTGCAACTATTGATCAACAACCTGCTGGAAAATGCCATGAAATATTCTCCGAAAGAAAAACCAATTACCTGCCTGTTGGATCAACATTCGGGTAAAATACAACTTTCTGTAAAAGATGAAGGGCCGGGAATTCCGTCCGACGAAAAGAAAAATGTCTTTAAAAAGTTTTATCGCTTGGAAGACGAAGCGACCCGCAAGACCCAGGGCACAGGACTTGGCTTGTATCTTTGTAAAAAAATTGCACAAGGTCATAACGGCGATATAGTGGTAACCGACAATGCGCCCCATGGAAGTAATTTTATAGTCAGTTTACCTCCATCCGCTGAAGATGGTTAAATGAGAAGCATTCAAATGTCGAAATGATTTGATCGGAGGTTTTCTTTTGTTCTTAACTCCCTCAGTCAAAATCTAAAAAATGGTCGACGAAAAAAAATACTCTATACTGTTGGTTGAGGATGAAGAGAACCTCCACGAGGCGCTGAAGCTGAATCTTGAACTGGAAGGCTATGAAGTCACTTCTGCTTACAGCGGTGCGTCAGCATTAAAGGCCGTGGAGTCAGAATATTTTGACCTGATAATCATGGATGTGATGTTACCGGAAATAGATGGCATTAATGTAACCGAAACAATAAGGTTGAAGCATATTGACGTGCCGATTTTGATTTTGAGCGCAAAGAATACAAGCGCTGACAGAGTGCTGGGGTTAAAAAAAGGAGCGGACGATTATTTAAGCAAACCCTTCAACCTTGAAGAATTGATCCTGAGAGTGCAAAAGTTAATCGAAAAAAATAAACGATTACAGGATAAATCTTCCATTGGCGACACCTATGCCTTTGGAAACAATACGATTGACTTTAAAGCGCAGGAAGCCAGGACAAAGAGCGGAGAAAAGATCCAACTCAGCCGAAAGGAGAGCATGCTGCTAAAGTTGCTGATCGAAAACAAAAATGAGGTCGTTCCCCGGGAAAAAATTTTGCAGGCGGTTTGGGGTTATAACGTCTATCCGACCACAAGAACAATAGATAATTTCATTCTCAATTTTCGAAAATATTTTGAAGAGGACAGCCGCAATCCAAAATATTTTCATTCTGTGCGAGGCGTAGGGTATAAATATGCCGAGTGAGAAGCGCCCGCTATCACACCAGGGAGTTCTCTATGGCTTCTAAAATTTTCCCCGTTTTTTGGAAAAATTCTTGTTTGTTCAAATTCATGTGCGCACTGGTGTATATGCCAGTTTCAGATTGACGAATAATTTCAATCAACTCCTCAACCAGGTCACGGTTGATATTTTTAGACATCAATATAGTTGACAAAAGCTCTTTGTTCATTTGACTGCCGGAAAGCTGCAGTCGAATGTTGAGATAATTCCAAATTGCCTGGTGCAACTCTCTAAAAAAGATTTTGTCTTCGCCTTCCAATGTCAGGTGCGCAGGTCTTAATATTTCTTCAATGGGGCGAAGCGAGCTTGAGCCTTCATTTGTTTTATCCTGCTCCTTCAATTTTTGAATCGCATTCCGTTTGTTCCTCAGCCAAAGAAAAATTCCCAACATCATGGCCAGGGCAGCCGTCGCGGATAACCACCATGCAAATCTATTTCCTGACCGTTTTGGACGAGACTCCGAGACTATTGTTTTGTTTTCTGTTTTGCTTTTTGAGCTAATAAAAATCGTGAGCGGTTTTGTCGAAACGGTTTTATATGTTTTGCTCTTTAAGTTGAAGAAAGAAAAAGAGATCGCTGGTATTGTGTGCCAGCCTGGTTTATCACCCACAAAAACATATTTGAAACTCCGCTGGCCGGTTAGAGGGACCCACGCCTTATTTAAAGTGTCGGTTACCAGGACGTCAAAAGTTTCAAATTCCTGGGGCCAGTTAATAGCAGGAGCGTTTACTCTTTGAAAATTCCCCGAACCCTTGACAACAACAGTTAATGAATTCTCCTCATTCTTAAGTATAGAATCTTTTTCGATGAAAGCATTGATTGAAAAATTCCCAACAGCGCCCGCGAAAGTATCTGCAGGACTCTTAGCGGGAAGGGGCTTGACATGAACAATAACCGGGTCTGTTTTTATATTCATTTTATACAGCTCTGAATTTGCGTCCTTTGCTTGTTTTGTTCCGTTGTTGCCATACATGTTCTCTGTAACCTCCTGCTCCGTCCTTTTGTTAACCACACTTCGCGAAAATTCAACCTCGTTGGCAACTTCCATAGCATCGATAGTGAATGAGCCAGCCTGCAAAGGATAAAGTTGCACTCTGCGGACGGTATGCACCTGGAACCAATGACCATTTAATTTCTCTTCGGATTCAACCTGATCGTTCACATTGATCATATCGTATACGCTGAAACCATAAAACCCCGGGTTCTTTACGACGTTCGACCTGGATTGAAGTCGCGAATACAATTTAAAAGTAGCAACCAGGGGTTCGCCAATAAAGCAGTTCTGTTTGTTGAGAATGAGTTTCAGAAATAAATTCTCGCTGATCTTTTTGAACGGATCTTCACCCAGTCTTAAAAAATAAGGTGAATCACCTGCTTCTTCGACTGGACCAATTTTTACAAATGCGTCATTGCTTTTAATAAGCTTTCCGTTTACTAAACAGGTCGCGCCGTAAATTTTAAATCGACCCTGCTTAGTGGCAACTAGTGTAAACACCAAATTTCTATAGAAAGATGATTTGCCGTCCGAGTAAACGTGCGGTCCGGAGACGATTCTGAATCCCTGGAATTGAGGCGGCAAAAAACCCGAAATTTCATTCGCATTTTCGAGAATGTATTGCACCTGGAAGGATTCACCAGGAGCAATGGTATGCCCAGGTACGATCGTTCTAAATTTTACCTGGGCTGATGCAGACAAGAGCATCAGAAGGACTGGCGACCAAAATAATCTTTGAACAAACCATTTCACTAGTTAAAAATAAAAAATCAATTGAGACCGCAGCGACTGAAATGATGAAAGGTGCTGATTCCTGAATACTACTATTTCTACCTCACCCCAACATCAGTTCTTCGAGTTGAAGACTCTACCTCCCCTCTCCATGCGGAGACGGGCTGAGTGCGCAATGTTCAGAGTGGTAATGGGGTGAGATAGAAAATGTAAATGAAGAAGTGAATTGAAACCAAAATTCTCTAGATGTCACCTAATTGAGGGCGGATAATAATATCTTCAACGCAGGCTTGCGGGGAAAGATGGGAGGCGACAAATATCATATCGGCAATATCACTTGCTTCCATAAACCTTTTCTTGTCAATTCCGCTTGATGCCCATGAGTCAGTGTAAACAGCACCCGGAAAAACAGTGGTGACCTTGACATTATAAGATTTTAATTCTTCGCGAAGATTTACTGAAAACCCACGCAGGGCAAATTTGCTGATGCTATAAGATCCGCCACCGGGATACGCTTTCAATCCCGCAATGGATGATATATTAAAAATATGGCCGCTTTTTTTTTCTATCATGGTTGGTACGATCACCCGCGTAAGATGGTAGGCACTGTATAAATTTGTTTCTATCATTTCTTCGAGGGCACCCTCCTCCTCGTTATATACATTGGCGCCTGTAAAGTTTCCAGCATTGTTAACCAGGATCGCTGGGGAACAGTTTTTCAAACACCATTGGCCAAAAGCCTGTGCTTGTTCTTTTTTACTCAAATCAAAAGGCTTTGCTTTAATTGTGATTGCCGGGTATTTATTCAATAATTCTTCCATTGCTTTATATAACCGGGTTTCATGCAAGGCCGTGAGATAAAGATTGTGACCGTTCTCTGCAAATATTTCTGCAACAGCCTTTCCTAATCCTCGTGAAGCGCCTGTGATAACCACGTCCATAATTTCGGATTTTAGATTGTAGATTGCATGTTGAACTCGACCGGACAAAATCCATTGCAAATCTAAAATCCGAAATCTGCAATCTGAAATTAAATACCAGCACCTTTTCTTTGACCTTGACCACACTCTTTGGGACTTTGAAGCAAATGCCAAAGCAACTTTGCGAGAGCTGCATACGGCTTTGTCGCTGGAGCAAAAAGGAGTAAACGATTTTGAACTATTCCACAGAAATTATATCGCCCACAACGAAAAACTTTGGGAACGATATCGCAATGGATATATTAAACAAGAAGAACTAAGAGTAAAAAGAATGTGGCTGACCTTACTTGAATTTCAAATTGCCGATGAAGAGCTTGCCAAAGAATTGAGCGTTCGGTTTTTGGACCTGCTGCCGACACGAACCATTTTATTTCCCCATGCCAAAGAGATCCTGCAATATTTAAGCGACAAAGGATACGCATTACATCTCGTTACAAACGGATTTGAAAGAACCCAGCACAATAAGCTTCTATATTCAGGACTTAAGCCTTTTTTTGCAGAGATCATTACTTCAGAAGGCTCAGGGAGCCTCAAGCCAAACAAGGAAATCTTTCAATTTGCATTGAGCAAATGTGGTACAACCCCCGACCAATGCATCATGATAGGCGATAACATCGAAGTGGATATTATCGGGGCGATGAATGCTGGTATTGACCAGGTCTATGTCAATCATCTTGGCATTGATCCTGCAATTACTCCGACTTATACCGTTAATTCGTTGAAGGAATTAGAAAAAATATTTTAAAGAGAGCAAGGCACAAGGGACAAGATACAAGGAAGGGAGCTGAAAGCTCATACTTCATACCTCCTACTTCATACGTCGTACACCAAAATTACCACGTGGCGATCACGGTAACTCCGCCTTTCGACCAATCACCAATTCTGACATTTAGTTTCACATTTAAGGGCATTACCACATCTACCCTTGATCCGAATTTTATAAAGCCCATTTCTCCTGCCTGTTCAACTTCCTGGCCTTTTTGCAAATAATTTACGATCCGTTTTGCCAACGCACCGGCGATTTGTTTAACAAGCAGTTCTCCTTCATTATTTCTATAAACAGTGGTGTGCCTTTCATTGTCTGTCGACGACTTAGGATGCCAGGCCACTAAATATTTGCCTGGCTGATACTGGCTATAGGTTACTTGCCCACCGATCGGATTGCGATTTACATGAACATTCAGTGGACTCATGAAAATAGATACTTGAATTCGGCGGTCAGTAAAGTACTCGTCAGCCTGGATCTCTTCAATAGCTACAACTTTTCCGTCGGCAGGCGCCACGATGGCATTGTCATCAATTGTGTATTTACGTTTTGGGATACGAAAGAAGGAAATAATGAATACCACCAGCACGAACGTGACAAGAAAGATCAACCAGCTTATTGTCGGAGTATAAAAACTAAAAATGTAAAAAGAAAGGATGTTCATTGCGGCAAACAAAATGATGCTCCATGCGATGATCTTATAACCTTCCTTATGAATGGTCATCTCAGAGTTTTGAGAAGCAAATATACTGAAATGGGGAGTGGTCAGTCGGGAGTTGGGAGTCGGGAGTCGGGAGTTGAATTTTATGTCATGAAAAAATAAACGTAGAGCCAAACAAAAGGTGTTGCTACAAGTAATGAATCAAATCTATCCAGAAAGCCGCCGTGACCCGGCATAATATGACCACTATCTTTTACGCCGGCCATTCGTTTGAGCTTGGATTCGAGAAGATCGCCTGAGGTGCCGGCTACTGAGGCAATCAACGCAAGAAATGCTAAACTGTAGCTTGTAATTCCGAAGGGAAAGACATAACATGCTAACAAAAAAATTACGACAACGCTCAAAATAACTCCTCCAATAGTTCCTTCCAATGTTTTCTTGGGTGAAATCTTTGACATTTGAGTCCTGCCAATTAAAGAACCAACTATATAAGCCATAGTATCATTTACCCAAAGAGATGCAATAATTAATGCAGGGTAAAAATATGCGGTTGGGACTATAACAGTTGTATCATGAAAATAAATAATTGCTTCACCAAACAAGTTCATCATTAATCCTAAACTCAAAGAAATATACGCGAACGCTGATACAGAAAGTAATTTAGCTTTAAAAACAATTTTTTTATTCTGAAAAAGAAACGCTGCTATGCAAATAATTATGAGAAAGTAAAATGCCAATTTCAAACTGAAAAAAAATGTTCCGATATAAATGCCGACTTCAACTGTTGTATTTGGAAAACCGAATAGCAGAAATATTATATATCCCGCTATCATCAACACGCACTTAATTATTTTATCAATCTCTATTTTATGAATTTTCTCAACCAATCTTAAATACTCCCACCAACATCCAAAATGTATAACTGAAAAAAGAATAAAAAATGTCCAGCGATTGATGAGCAACCCGGCCAACATGACCACTACAAAAACGGCAGCGGTCAATGTCCTTGTTTTAAATGTTTGCCAGTTGAACGCCATGAAGTTAATTATCGATCTCCCACGGGGCCTTGTTCCGAACATCATCAATTGATAAATTCTCTGTTTCTTGTCCTGGAGAAATTCTTTTTAAAACAATGAGCAAAGCAATTATAAATGGTATCGACAAAAATCCAAGGTAAACAAATGACAAAGGAGTATCCTGTTGAGCCATCTGCTTAATGGAAGGGCTGTTGCTAAAATAAAATTGTGACACGGCAATAGCGTTGTTAGCGAAGTGAGCAAGGATGGACAACCACAGACTTCCCGTGTAGTAATATATCAACCCCAGTACGATTCCTAAAAACACTCTAGGCAAAAAACCATAAAAAGAGAAGTGAACGGCACTGAAAAGGATACTTACTATCAAAATAGACAACCACGGATTTCGGGTTGATCTCGTCAAAAAATTCTGGAGGCCGCCACGAAAAAGTGTCTCTTCGCATAACGCTGGCAAAAAAGCCATGATGATCAGGCCAAGCAAATAGTCACCAAAACCTCTCAGTTGCATGATGGCGTAGACCTGGCTATTGTATTCGTCTTCCAATTTTTGAAAGCGGAGCTTCAATGAAGGAGAAAGGGGAATATGCTGATTCAAATAACCAAACGAAGCAGATAGAAATAAAGCCAGGAACATGATAGCGATCACCAGCCCGGCCTGTTTCCATTGAAATCTTTTAGTGAATCCCAGCAAGCTGTAAGGCTTCCGGTTGAGTAATGCAGCCGTAACGATGGCAGGTATGAAAAAACCAAACAAGGTACTGACCGACTGAATTATTTTAAATGCATTGCTGTAGGCAGGGTTACCCAATTGATCCTTCATGTCCAGGATACCCTTGCCGGTCATGCTCGTCCAAATGGGTATGCTAAGAAGGGTTCCGATAAATAGTCCTGCTATGGCAAAACCGATTATAATAAAAAATCCTGCCGTATAAGAAATGCCTTTTGAATTGCTATCGTACATGGAATAAATTAAATTTGCAGGCTCAAAAGTAGCCAGCAATTAATAATTATTAGCCAATAATTATTATTCACTTGATAAGGTAAATGGTTAAGATCGGAAATATACAACTGTCGGATTTTCCACTTCTTCTTGCTCCCATGGAGGATGTAAGCGATCCACCCTTTCGTGCCGTTTGCAAGGCCAATGGCGCCGACCTGATGTACACAGAATTTATTTCCAGTGAAGGCTTGATCAGAGATGCCATCAAGAGCAGGCAAAAGCTTGACATTTTCGATTATGAGCGTCCCATCGGCATTCAAATTTTTGGTGGTGATGAAGAAGCTATGGCCATGAGTGCAAAAATTGTTGAGGCGGTAAATCCTGATCTTGTTGATATAAATTTCGGCTGTCCTGTAAAAAAAGTTGTTACCAAAGGAGCGGGAGCAGCGGTTCTGAAAGATGTGGAGGTGATGGTTAAATTGACCGAAGCTGTAGTGAGATCTACGTCATTACCCGTGACTGTAAAAACGAGGCTGGGCTGGGATGAGAATACAAAAAACATTGAGCAGGTAGCGGAACGACTACAGGATGTGGGAATAAAAGCATTGGCAATTCATGGGCGAACCAGGTCTCAACTTTACAAAGGTGAGGCTGACTGGACGTTGATCGCAAAGGTGAAGGACAATCCCCGCATTCATATTCCCATTTTTGGCAACGGCGATATTGACTCAGCTGAAAAAGCACTCGAATACAAAAATCGTTACGGTGTTGATGGCATTATGATCGGTCGCGCCGCGATCGGATATCCGTGGGTTTTTAATGAGATCAAGCACTTCTTGAAAACCGGCGGTCATTTGCAACCTCCTACGATCACGCAAAGAGTAGAAGTGATTCGTCAACATCTGCATCACTCCGTACAATGGAAGGGATTGATTGCTGGCGTCAACGAAATGAGAAGACATTACACCAATTATTTAAAAGGACTTCCTAATATTAAAGAGTACCGCCTCAAATTAGTGACCGTAAAATCAGTGGAGGAAATTGACGAGGTGTTAGATGAGATCGAAAGAGTTTACTCAGGTCATCAATTTGAGAGACGAATGGTTGATATGGAGACAATGGCCTATAGTTGCGGTTAGCCAGCCCCATCCCGACCTTCCCCAACCGGAAGCCCACTTCTCCACAGCCCTTACTTAAGCCAGATGCCTACATAAAATTGAAGCTTCGAAACGCGAGGATGGTGGGTCGGCACGCTCCCCCGCTGGAGGAGCAGGAGGGGCTTTAAGTCATCCTGATCCTCATTGCTCTCATTAATCCATAAAGCGAAACCAGCGTCCATGTTCCTTCGAGAATCACGAAAGGCCAGTAACTAATAAGATAGGACGCGTAGCAGGCGAGCGCGGCACCAATGATATTTATGACGTAAAAAAATTTTCCATTTATGGGGATCAGTGCCTCGGTATTTAAAAAATACGCGATGAGGATCAAGGCTACGCCGATCGTACCGATGATGTCATTGTATGTCATTGCTCAGAATTTAACTAAACGCTTACAGCGCCGATCACTTCTTCACTCAAGGGTGAGACCGCCGGGTCAAAATAGCTTGTCAATATTCCTTTTTCATCGACCAGGTACTTGGAAAAATTCCAGGATGGTTGTTTGTTGTTCCAGCCATTCTTTGTTTTGTCTGTTAACCATCGAAACACTTCCTGCTGATCTTCTCCTTTTATCACCGGACTTTTTTTTGCCAGCGGGAATGTAACACCAAAATTTAGTTTGCAGAATTGTGCGATCTCCTCATCATTTCCTTTTTCCTGGTGTTTAAAATCATTGGCGGGAAAACCAATGACCATTAGCCGGTCGCTATAATCTTGATAGAGTTTTTGAAGATCGTCATACTGGCCGGTGTAACCGCAATCGCTGGCTGTATTTACGAGCAAGATCTTCTTTCCTTTCAATGAATCAAATTTGAGCTCCTTTCCATTATTCAATTGTACCGACAGGTTATAAAATGATTGAAAGGGTTGAGCTTTCCTTTCATTTTTCAGGACCTTAAATCTTTTCCTGACCAGTTTATTATAAAACATCAAGACAGGATAAATGGCCTTTAAGAAACTTTGCCTTATTGACATACAGCAAAGGTATTCTACTTTGCAAATTGGCAAAGCGTAATCAATGACCAAAGGGCAATCGACAATAGGCAAAGGGCAAAATGTTTTCTCTCCGGCGCGATTATTACTTATTCCTGACTATTGCTTATTGCCAATTGCCTGTTGTCAACGAATTACTTTCTTAAACAGCCACAACTTCCCTTTTAAAGGAGGATATTTTATATCAGGATCAAACCAGGTAGGAGTTTTCATGATGGCCTTGCGGTGACTGAATGTTTCAAACGAATTCTTTCCGTGATAATTTCCAATGCCGCTGTTGCCTATTCCGCCAAAAGGCAGGTGATGGTTGGTTAAATGCCAGCTTGCATTGTTAATGCAACCGCCACCGAATGAGACATTTTCAACCCACTGTTTCTCTTTTTTGCTGCTCCCGGTAAAAACATAGAAAGCTAAAGGATCCGGGTTCCGATCAATAATTGCTTTTGCTTCTTCAAACGTTTTGAATGGAATAATGGGAAGGATGGGTCCAAAGATCTCCTCCGTCATCAGCGGAGCATCTTCGGGCACTTCTTCGACTATCGTTGGTTCGATGTACAGCTTTGCTTTGTCAAATTTTCCCCCGTATACAATTTTCCCTTGCTGCAAATAATTAATAAGCCTGTCGAACTGTCTTTCATTGATGATCTTGCCATAATTATAGCTGGTTGCTGGATCTTCGGAATAAAATCTCTTTACCACTTGCTCTAACTCGTTAATAAATCGTTCCTTCACTTTTTCATTCACCAGGATATAATCGGGCGCTACGCACATTTGACCTGCGTTCGAAAAAGTTGTTAGAGCAATTCTGCGCGCCGCTACGTTAATGTTGGCATCTTCCTCTATCACAGCAGGACTTTTACCTCCCAATTCCAACGTCACAGGCACCAATTGTTCGGCTGCCATTTTATAAATGATCTTTCCCACAGCGGTGCTGCCTGTGTAAAAAATATGGTCGAAACGGAAGCCATTGATCATCGCAGGAACAATGGTCGCACCATCGCCCTCTGTTAATAGAATATATTCTGAAGGAAAATTTTCTTCAATGATTTCTTTCATGATCGCCGATGTCGCTGGAGCAAATTCACTTGATTTTAATACGAGACAATTGCCGGCTGCAATGGCTCCCGCTAAGGGAGTAAATAAAAGCTGCAATGGGTAATTCCATGGGCCAATGATGAGCACGACGCCGAGGGGATCTTTCATTATATAACTTGCGGAAGGAAGGTTAACCAGATTCGTTTTCGTTTTCTCGGGACGCATCCAACGGCGTAAATTCTTTAGGGCAGCATTAATTTCACTGATCAAAAACCCGGTTTCTGCTACCCAGCTTTCTTCCGGGCTTTTTTTAAGATCGGCATACAGGGCATCGTGCAACTTCTTTTCATTAAACAGTATAGCGGATCTCAATTTCTGCAACTGCTCTCTGCGAAATTTATAGGGTCTGGTTTCCCCACTATTGAAGAATTTTCGCATCTTTTGCAACGTATCGATCAGTGAGCTGGTTGACATATGATAAAAAAAATCAAATACCAAATTCTAAGTTAAATAGAGGGTATTAATCCCAACGGAATTTGCGATTTACAATTTGCGATTCCCAAAGTAAGGTAACTGAATTATTTGTCATTGGTCACAAGTCTCTGGTCATTATGGCCCATGGACCGAACGCTTAACGACTATTGACTGACAGTTCCTCTGGCATAATTACTGTGCAATTATTTTGAATTGTGTTTTGATAACCAAAAAAATAAATACCTATGCCAAGAGCAGATAAAAACAAGCGCCACACAAGCAGCAATCAAAGGAGCCAGGGTTTTAGAAGAACTACAAGGCAGCTAAGATCAAATCAGAACAAAAAGGAAACTGGTGGCTGGCCTTCCGATCCGCAGGAGTCAACTACAAATGCTGACATTGACCGGAGCCGCGGCTCTGAACCCGAACAGCAAAAAAAACCGTTTTCTACAAATGAAAGAAAATTTAATCTTGTCGTAGATAGCGTTCCATATATCGTACAGGCAACGCCCTTCAAATTCAACGGCGAGCTCCGTTACCGGGTAAGTTTCAATGGAAGCTCTGAACATGTGTTCACATGGGATTCAAGCATGGGCCAATTACGAGCGATCGATGATGAGGCTTCAACTTTGCCCGATAATCTTGAAGAAGCTATTTCCGAAAAATTACAGTCGAAAGCCTAAAAAAATTGCAGGGAATTCTTTTCATCAAGCAAATTAAACAGGTTGACCCGTGGCGTAAGCGATCGATGATAGTTGGTGTAACTTTGGATAGACAAGTAGGGATATGAAAAAAATTCTCTTTCCACTGTTGGCAACTTTTGTCTGCATAGCTTGCAGAAACAACCAGTCTCCTGCTCTGCCCACAAGCAGCAATCGCATTGTAAAAACCGGACTTAATTTCCCCTGGGAAATAATTTGGGGAAAGGATGATCACATCTGGATGACGGAACGTGGCGGCAGGATAAGCCGCATTGATCCCGCGAATGGCGACATCACATTTTCATTTACAATTCCCGACGTTGAATCCCTCGGCGAAGGAGGTTTGCTGGGCATGGCGATGCATCCTGCTTTTGCTCAAAATGGTTTCTTATATGTTGTTTATGACTATCGTAAAGCCGGCAATTACCAGGAAAAACTTGTCAGGTATACTTACGCAAACAATACATTGAACAATCCCATGGTTTTATTGGATGGGATAAAAGCAAACACCAACCATGATGGCTCCCGGCTGTGGATCACCAATGAATCTAACCCAAAAATATTCATGACCACCGGTGACGCCCTGGATCAAAGCTCACCGCAAAATATCAATGCCCTCAATGGTAAAGTTTTAAGATTGAATATTGATGGAACCATTCCCGCAGACAATCCTTTTCCAAATAATCCCGTGTGGACTTATGGCCATCGTAATCCGCAAGGACTCGTCATGGTCAATAACATCTTATATTCTTCCGAACACGGCCCTGACATAGAGGACGAGCTAAACATCATTGAAAAGGGACGTGACTATGGATGGCCCGATGTCAAAGGGCCCTGTGACGGATCAGAATTATCTTTTTGCGCAGCGAATAATATCAAAGAACCAATCTGGAGTAGCGGCAACAGCACGATAGCCGTTTGCGGTCTTGATTACTACAACAATGATCTAATTCCTCAATGGAAAAATTCGTTGCTGATGATGACATTAAAAAACAGTAGCGTCAGGCAAATGAAGTTAAGTGATGATGGCCGCTCGATCGTTCAAACACAAATTTTTTTTAAAGATCAGTGGGGGCGCCTGCGTGATCTTTGCATTTCTCCACAGGGCAAAGTGTATATATGCACGAGTAATGGTGGCAACAATGATGTGTTAGTTGAGATCACCAGACTTTGAATGGGCTGCATGATGAGGAATGAGTCGCGACGATGAATATCGGGTCGCACTACTCTGAGGAGTGTTAGACCCCTCAGAGATGCCGGCGTAAAGCGTCGGCATAATGAGGATTTAGAAAAAGTGCTTAAACATAAATAAAAAGTGGAGCAGTTAAGTATAGACAAAAAGATGGAAAACTTGTTCAGCAAATATCAGCAACTTGCCTCGTCAATTCCCGATAAGAAATTTCGGAAGTATTTTCGACTTAAAACTCTTTCGAATTTAATTTATCATCTGCGAGATGTAAAAAATGAAGATCAGGAATGGGTTTATGAAAGTATATCAAAGTATATTGATGAGTTTCATGCATCGCTAAATGAGATGAGTTCAGAAAAAAGTATACAGTTGTATTTTACACATCTCAAAAAAACGACTAGTTACTATGATAGGTATTTAGGATTTGCGTATTTTACTCCACAAGTAATAATATTTCTATATGCAGTTATAGCTTTTGGATTGTATCTGTTCACGAATCCTTTTTTTTCAATATCAATTAGTTTATTGATAGTTCTCGTGATAATTTCTTACTACTATAAGAAACACCGAGAAAAGAAATTGTACGGAACGTTCTATTAGTTCCAACTCTTTCAAGGAGAATAAGCCTGTTTAGTTTTTACGTAATCGTATAGCTAACGACAGGGGTCTGTTGACACCTTGGCATTCTGGCATTAACCGCTTTGGTTAAAATATTTTTTCTTCAAACTGCGCCGCTGCCTTGGCATTTGAAGCTAATAGAGCTTCGAAAAGGTAAGGGGCCCCAGATCTCGGCAAGGTTGGAGATACATGAAATTACTGCCTCGGCTCGAGGATCATCTTTTTCAACTAAAATTACGCCGTCGTTGGTGTTCGAAATTAGATCACATCCGTTCTAAACCACAACACCAACAATTGAAAATATTAATCGCGATAATGAGTCAGAAATCCCCAGTTATCGATTCCAGTCTTATAAAATAACGCGGATGAATATTTATATTCTTCAGGAAACTGGCATAAGCCGGCCCCTACCGGATTTTCGTGTAGATACTTCAGTTTCTGTTTTAAAACGTTTTCCGACCAAAATGTCAATGGACAATGGATTTCTTTCCCAAAATTGATATTCCCTGTCCTTTGCATTCACCAAAAAATGGGATAAGACCGCCGACTCATGGAAGAGGATAGTATATTCTCTTCATCAAAATAAGTAAGGGAAACGTTAATTAAAAATATTTTTAATGGAAACACGACTTCAGGAATTTGTAAAGAAAACTATAGAGGAAATTAACTCCGGTCTCCCTGAAAAGTGATCAGTGATGAGTTTGAGATCGTAAATTTGATATCTTCTTTCTCCACGAGATTATTCTCCATATCACCTCCGCGGAAAGTAAGGAGGCTATTGCAAACAATGCAGGAGTGAGCATTTTGCCTGACAACGAAAACGCACTGCTGAGTGCAATTGTGTAAACACCAATGGGCAGTAAAAATAAGACGCAAAGCCCGGCAACATTCAAAGGAATTTTGAACGGTCTTCGTTCTCGGGGGACAATGATCCTGAATTTAATTAGGCTGACAAATTCGAGAAACAACGCTCCGCCGTATAACGTTATATCTATGATCAGAAGGTCACCAAATGTCCATAATATCATTCCGCTTACAATTATTGCACTGATGATGATCGATATGTAAGGAGTCTTATACTTGCGGTGTAGCGCATGAAGTTTTTCGGGAAGAAGTCCATCATCCGCCATAACTTTTGGAATTCTTGAAATAGAAAGCAGGACTGCTGAAAACAAACCTAACGCGCTTGCCATGCCACCACCCGCGATGATCAGCGCCAACCATCTTCCTCCTACTATGTCTCCTAACGCGGGAAATCCCTCATCATTTAGCATTGTAAGATCAATGCCGGAAGCTAACGCTATAATAACAGCAATGAAATAAATGGCGAACGTCAATGCGAAAGCCATTAATATCGAAATGAAGTAAGTTTTTACCGGCTTATTTACCTCGCCCGCATATGTAGTTATGTTATCCCAGCCAATAAAGTTCCACATCACAGTATATAATCCCATGCCTAACGAAGAAAAACCGATTCCCTTCAATGAAAGCAAGGGAATATGCCATGAAGTATTGTGATGAGAAAGATGAATTCCAAAAAGAATAATAAATGGCACTACAACCGCGGCGCTTAGCAACAGTGAGATCCTCCCAACCGGCACAATACCTAATATATTAAGGCCGGCGCCTGCCCAGATTATCGCAAGACACACTGGTATCTTGTATTCGGCTATCTCCGGAAAAAAGAATGAAGCATACTCGACAAAAAGCACAGGATAAATGGCAAGGTCGACAAAAGTGTATAACCAGGTCCACCAGCCTTCATACCATGCCCATCGAATTCCGAGTGCACGTTTTACCCACTGATAATAACCGCCATTCACAGGCATCATGCTGTTCAGTTCCATGACCATAAGAATGGTTGGCACATCCCACACCAACGGTGTCAGGATCAACAATAGCAATGCACCATTTTTACCACCATAGCTTAATAAAGGTTCCAATCCATAAGGCCCGCCAGAAACAGTGAGAAATATTACAGCCGCAAGTGGAAGTATTTTTAATCTCTTGTAGGATGAGCTGGTCCGGAACATGGTGGCATAAAAATATTCGATTTATCTATGAGTTATCTTTTGTGATACTTCATCTGATCTGAATTGCGGCATAAATTTTTCAGCATTCTTGTAAATAATACATATGAAGCACGATAAAAAAAACAAAGAAACCGGCAAAAGAAATAAAAAACCCCATCATGAATATCCATTGCCGGGTGAAATTAGCCCTGAGCAAAAGCAAAAAAACGCAAATGCACATCAGGAGGCAGATAAAGACATGATGGACGATGCCGAGTTTACTGCCCAGAGTAAGAATGATGATCTTGATGAGGGAGAAACGGCAAGACTGGGAGAAGAGAATACAGATTTAGTCTAGCCCGATCGTGATTTTGAGAATGGAAATACATAAAGACGGGACCTTTTAAAAGATCCCATTTTGCATAAGTAACATTTTACTGGGCGAGGGTCAAGCTACGGGCTCAGGTTTCTGATTCTTTGACCGCAGGTATTTTTCCACCAGGTCTGGTACCTTTTCAAATGCAGCGCCCAATCCCTTGCTAATAATGCCACCTTTAAAATAATTATAACTCTTAAAATCTTTTTTATGCGTTGGATTGGTGGTAGAGAAAGTTCGAACG
>VBAQ01000224.1 GCA_005883765.1 Bacteroidota bacterium | reverse complement strand
TTTGGCCTGACCACTGCGTGCAGGGAAGTTATGGCGCAGAATTTTCTGATCAGCTCAATATGAATAAGGCCGAGGCAATTTTTAGAAAAGGAACGGATCCCGAAATAGATAGTTACAGCGGATTTTTTGACAACGGCTATCTCAAATCAACTTGTCTTGAAGATTATCTGCGCGGTAAACAGGTAGACCAGGTGTACGTCGCGGGACTATGTGGTGATATTTGTGTGTTTTATACCGCCAGGGATAGTTTGAGAGAGGGTTTTGAAACTTACATTATCGAGGATGCAACATGTCCATTAAGGCAGGAAGATTTTGAAGCAACAAACAAACAGTTTATACAAAAAGGCGGGAAGTTAATATCAAGTGTAGAGATAATGGGAAAATAAGATCAAAACAGCTCAAGGGCATGAGCCTCCCTTGTTCTGAAAAGCTTGCTTTTCGCCCGACATATTCTCTGGGATCTAGCAAGAACTGCTGCAAGAAAGTGAAACATCGAAACTCGCGGAATATGAATTCAATCTTTACTTCATTATTTCTATTTTTGCAGCCTTCTGGAGTTCAGGTCTCGACAGACAAGAGGCGGGATAGCTCAGGCGGTTAGAGCGTTGGATTCATAACCCAAAGGTCTCGGGTTCAACTCCCGATCCCGCTACCATAGGGTTGTCTCAAAAGTTTTTATTTGCCACCAAGGCACCAAGAAAAATAAAATTGAAGGTCAAAGCTTTGCGTCTTGGTGACTTAGTGGCAAGTTTTTCAAAAATTGACTTTTGAGACAGCCTCTTTTTATGTTGTACATTCTTTTTTCTTGCCGAGTCTCACAAATACTTTCAAAATCATTTAAAAACAACACCTGTCGAATTACGTTGATAAAATGATTTCTTATGATGTGGCTCGTTAATGATTGTCGATTTAAATTCCAAATGATGCACATCGTCTAACACAATCGCTGTTCGGTAATCTTTTTTGCCGCAGGATAATTTTACATTGCTGAATTGTATATCACTTGCATGTCGAATATAAATTCCCCATGCTGGCAATTCCCTGAACATGGAGAATTCCGGATATGCGGCAGGCTTTTCCGGAACACTGTCCAATTCATTCAAAAAAATTTTTGCGAACATGGAATTGCCTCCACCCGGATGTTTCACTTCAATATTTTTAAACGAAATATTTGCGATCAATGCACCGGGCAATCCCGCAATGATGATCGGCGGCGAAATATTTCGCGGCATGTCTTCGGTCGGACCTTCATATGCATATCCCGAATCCGGCTTGTTACCGGCGATCTCAACCGAGACATTCGAGATCCTCACGTTCTCCAATCTTCCCTTCTTACCATTGATGCGCTCGCCGATGCGAAAAAAAAATGCATTGCCACTATTCATCACCTGCAAACTGTCGCCTTCAACATTCTCAATAAAACCTCCATCCACCGCCTCCAATGCAATGGCAGACCGATAGGTATTGAATACTTTATTATTGATGAGACGGATATTTCTAAAACCACCCAATGAGGCAGTCCCAAACTTGATCGCACTGGCACTCGAACGGATCGTACAATTCCTGACAAGTACATTTTGACAAACTTTATTGGGGTCATGTGATTTCAGGCAAACGCCATCGTCTGCAGCATCAATATAAGAGTTGGTTATCGACACACTGTCACAATCCACGATGTCAATACCGTCATTATTCCAGAAAGCACGGCTGTCCACGGTAATACCATCGATCCGAAGACCTTTACATTGATCGTAAGTCTGCACCCACGCGGCCGCATTGCGCATGATCACTCCGCTGATGAAGATATTTTTGCAGGAACGAAAATAGATCAACATGGGCCGGATCTCCACTTCGGGTCGGTCATTGCGAAACGCATCTTTGATAAGCCCTTTGTGAACAAGCTTGCTACTTGCCGCCCCTGCCCGTCAATAATTCCCTTTCCCGTAATGGCAATATTTTGCGCATCCTCACACAACAGCAATGCGGTGAATCCATTCCTATCGTAATCAAATGGATTCAATACTCCCAATAGCACGGAGCCCTCAAGCAAATGGAGGGTAACATCCGACTTAAGATGAATGGACCCTGTGAGAAATTTTCCTACATCAAAAATCAACCTGCCACCTCCTTGCTGGTGGATATAATCAATGGCAAATTGAATGGAACGTGTATTGAGGGTTACTCCATCAGAACTAATACCAAACAAAGAGACAGGATAATCTTTTGCAGAAACTTGCAAAATTTGAAAATAAATTGCCAGGGCTGTGAAACATTTTTTAATGATGGCCATAATTTGAAATTATAGACTAGCAGCACATATCAATTAAGGGCTTTCCGTTAGATTTTTCAGCCTCTTCCCACCACGACTCTTAAAGTTGAAAACTCTACACCCCTCCATATGGAGAGGGGGCATGGACTCCGATTGTTGAAGTGTGGATGGGGTGAGGTTTTGTATGCGGATAGTCATTTCAATAAATAGTAACAGGTCCAACCAATCCCGTTGATTGAAGCGGCTGAATGGTTCTGCCCTCATTGGTCCAATATTGTGCAACCTTATTATCCGTGAGACTTTTCAAGTAATTTCCCATCGTGGTTACAATCTTAATTTCAATGGTGTTATTTCCGTTCTTTATCAATTTTTCAACAGCGTAGATCCTTCGTCCATACCACTTGGCTCCTGCATTCGTTCCATTCAGGAGTAATTCTGACACGCCGAATACTTTTCCCAGATCCAACCACTCGATCTTAGTTTTATCATCAATCATAAAATTATTGCTATAAATAATAGTTCCGCAAAAATTCATCCAATCAGGAATTTCCTTTAGGTCCTTAAGTTCATCCATGGCTTTTGTGATTACACTTCCATCAACGTGATGTCCACTCACTGACCAGGGAACGGTTATCTGTATCTCCTTGTCACGTTTCTTTACCTGCCTGTATGATGAGCCCTTTTTTTCTTTATCAAAAACGAGCAACTTTAAATCGGCAGGTCCAAGCTCTAATAATATGCTGCTACTGGTTGTCATCTTGTATCGTTCACCATTTTCTGCGTCCCATAACCACGGTTGTTTTCCGGAAGTTATTTCAGACGAAGGAGCAATTGTAATTTTATATTGATCGTCCATGTTTGAGTTAATGAACAAGATCATTTCAATATCTTTTGCCTGGTATCTGACTTGCGTGACAAACTTAACTGGCGAATCGATCTTTACATAAGGATGAAACTGGTATCTATCCTGGACGGATTTAAACCAACCCGTAAAATCATTCCCAGGTTTGCTCAAAAGTATACAATGGTCGGGGTAGGTTTTTATCTTATCGATCCAATATTGCACTTCTTTATCTCTTTGTTCATGGTCTTTCCACCCCGGAGCTTTCGCAGGAAACATCTCGATGAAAAAAATTCTTCCGCCACCCTTAACAAAATCACATAATTTTTTTGCAGTCTCAGGCTCGATGCTTTCAACCTGCGTTAAAAAAATAGAATGATATTTTCTCTGTTCATATTGCAAATAACCATTTTCAGCAATTGAATCCTTTATCACTTGCTCAGATATATAATCGCAGGCATTACCATTTTGATGAATTGATTCCCACACCAGGGTTTGCCATTCGGGATACATTAACGCAGGAAAAGGATCGTTTTGCGCGCCATAGATGCTCCACAGATCTGCTGTGGCAGGTAAGATGGCGATATCGGCAAACATTGCTGCCTGTTGCAGCACCGCCGACAGCCTTGCCTTGTAGTCAACGAAACTGCGGAAATAAGGCCACCATGGATTTCTCTCATTAATGAATGTTCCGTAGATCACCCAACCTGGATAAGAAGCATCAAGAGGCGAGTAATTAAATCCATGAAAGATCGGGTGAGTTGCGCCTGAAATAATACTTTGGTCGGCTGCTATTTTCATGAGTTCGAGCGTTTCATTAAAGACCATGTGAATATTGGTCAGCTCTTCACAACTGATGTGTTTTTTTCCCTTGAGATGAGCCGCTGAGGAAACGTATTTATTGACCATCGTATAAGCCCGTCCGACCCTGTAATCACTCTCACTCATTTCTTTCCCCAGTCCCGGCCTGATCCACGTCTCACATTCCGGTATGTCTGCATCGAAGCTTCCCTCAAGAGGAAAATATCCCCGGCCGTATGCTTGCATGCGGGACTGCACCTTATTTTCTTTGCACCAATCTATAAATGAATCAACAAATCTTTCTTTGATCAATTCTGCTTTGGTCAATTCAAAATCATAGCGTATTCTTTGGATCATTGCCTTAAAATCTTTCCCATGCTCCGCACCAAAATCATAATCCCACGTGTTTCCCATGGATGCTGTTTTGAATAAAACAAAAGACAACCACGGCATCAGATCATAGCCTCTCCGCTTTTGAAATTCGGTGGACATGTCGGCACACCAATTAGCCCCTTCGAGTTCGAGGCTATCAGAAAAAAAAGAGCGGATCCGCGAAGACAACGGCCCAGTTTTTTCCTGGATAGTACCGCTCATTCTATTGAGATATTTTTTCACCGCCTCTTTATTGTAATGATTCAAAACGGGACCTGTCGCACCGGGGGCTCCCTGAATCACTTGCATAAATCCATGAATTTTGACCAGGGCGTACAATAAGTATTTCCCTTCCGGAATTTTAAAACGAATCGTTCCATTCGATATTTGGCTGGAAAGATCTTTGACATCATCGAGACTGTTTATAACAGCCGGGGCTAATTGAACAGACAGCATTTCCATTGTTCTACCTGGGAAAGGAGAACTGATAGCGGGATCTGCCTCTTTGAACAATTCAAAAAGCGAAACTTCATAATCCAGTGGTCCGTCCAATTTTTTAGTTCCGATCACCACAGCCTGTGATCTTTCATCTCCCTCCAGCCACTCCGCACCAAATGGCCATCCTGATCCAACGATCAGGTCACAGATCATATCCAATGATCTCGCTTCAGCAATGGTGAACTTCAATGACTCAATCCACTCTGCGCTCAACCATTGAAGCGATTTTTTTCCCAGGTCATTTGTTCTGGCGGGAAATTTAACCGGGTTTATTTCTACGCCGCCAATACCGGCTTGCTTGAGTAAGCGAAGTTCTCTCGCCAATTCATCCCTCTCCACTTTATCGCCATTCCACCACCAGCGAACATAAGGTCTGTAAATTGATGGAGGATCTTTAAAAATTGAATACAGATCTGTTGCCGTTGCTGCATAATCAGCAGACAATAGCAGCTTTCTGAAATGGAAGCCACCCGCTACAACGGATCCTTGTACAATAAAATTTCTTCTGTTCAAATCGATTTATTTAGGACTCGCTCATAGCGTTTCTCCAAAAAAGATTTCATCCATTGATTCAATCTCCATTGTTCCTGCACCGGGGAACCTTCCCGGTTGGCAAAAACCATGTAGGGAGGTGGGCCAAATTCAGGAGTGATTGTGCAGACACTTGAGCTTTTCCGGATCATGGCCTGGATCCATTGATCCCAGATCTTGAAATGGGCCTCCAGGGCGTGGGCATATTCGGGGGCAGAAGGTTCCCATACCTGTGGCCCCTCAATATGCCCAATCCTTGCATGAATATGCCGCGCATGCTGAATAGCTTTCTCGACAGTTGAAGCCTGATCTTCCAGGTAACTTTCAGACACACAAAACCAGTGAGAAATGTCAAGGGTCAACGTCAGTTCTGGATGCCTATCAAGAAAAGGACCCACGACATGTGCTGCATAACTCCATTTATTGCGATGGGTTTCCTGGTAAATGGGTATCCCAGTCCGGCGGCTTACAGTTTCACAACATGCAAGACATTCTTCAATTTGATTTTCTGTAAAATATTCTCTTCCCGCTTGAGCACTAACGTGTATTGGCCGCAATGTCTTATTTCCAATATCACACAGCTTCAGTAATTGATCCTTTAATGCGGCGAGATAATCCTGAAACTTACCATGATTACCGCTCACAGCCATCACAATGCAAAACTCCAATTGATTGCGCTCCAGTGATCGGATTACTTCATCGTGATCTTCTTTTCTGCTGTAGGGAAACCATTCAACACCTGCATAGCCCTCGGTTTTTACGTCGGCGAGAAAATTTTCCCAGGGAATATTTTCAAAGCCCCACCTGGGACAAAAGAATTTTATTTTCATGCGCTGACGGGCGTTGATACATGATAAATAAGTGGGTTCTGCTCATCATTATTTAATACATCACCAACTTTTAAGCTATGCAGATAAGCATCAGGTAAAATATTTGGTTCGCCATTGAACGTGTTGCCATCGGGCATATATGCGCACGTCATGGCGCGGCGGAAACCGTTGGTCATATTCGCGTTGGCTCCATGAACAGTGAGGCCGTTATGAAAAGAACAACTACCCGCTTTCATCGGTGCCGCCGCTGTTTTGGAATTTTTTAGTTGAGGATAGACTTCAAAAATGCCGTCCATATTTCGACCGATAGTTATTTTGTCAAAGCTTGTGATCTTGTGCGATCCTGGAATAAAAAACAAGCAACCATTTTCTAATGTAGCATCATCCAGTGCGACCCAAATCGAGATGGCGCGACGATCGGAGAAAGACCAGAATGGAGTATCGAGGTGCCACGCTGTGGGATTGGCCCAAGGCCGTTTGATCAACGCCTGGTCGTGCCAGATGCGAATGCCATCAGCGCCGGATAATTGCGCCGCCATCTTTCCGATCCGCTGATCTAACATTAATTCCTTTACCACATCATTAGTTTGCCACAGATTCAACAACTGGTCAAACACCTTGGCGAAATAATCAGAATCCTCGTTGATACCATCGGCTTCGCCGGTTCTGATGTCCTTCCCGGGAATTTTTATTCCGGCTCTCTCTTCCACAGCCCCGGTTACGGCATTGCGCCAATGATCCAATTCTTCGGCGGGGAGAAAATTTTCAATAACGACAAAACCATTGTCCTGGTAGCTTTTGACTTGATCCTCGGTTAATTGGTGTTTCATGACGGAGAGATTATAGATTTTTTGGAAACGCTTTGTGGGCAGCTGATGATTCAAGCTTCACCAGTCCGTTGCCTGGTAAAGGTAAAACGTTGGTCACATATTCGATCATGGCGATTTTATGGGCTAATTCATAAACCGAAGGAATCAGTTTGTCTAGAACAACCGGGAAAAATTTGGGAACAGTAGAAATGGATTGTTCCGGGTTTTTCAATCAGACCGCCATAATAAAAAAGTCCCGAATTTATCGGGACCTTTTTATTTTCATCAGCCTCACTATTTTCTTCCTCCGCTTACTTTAGCGATAATGAAAATGATCAACGCAATAAAACCAACCACCAGGAGAATGCCCCATACCATGCCAGCTTTAAAGATTCCTTCAACTACCGAACAACTGCCCAAACAAAAAGCCAAAAAGCAAACGAGTGAAAGAATAAATAATCTCATACTCATCTTTTGCTCTTTAAACCAAATCGCATACCTCTTTTTATTTCAATGAAAATCTTGTCAAATGAAGGAAATATTCCAGCTAATGGGGAATGCATTCTACAAAATCTTATCCATTCACTATTTCCCCTCTGTTGGGATGAAGCACCTGGTCCATTATAGCTGGCTCCCGGCGTTGATCCAATTAACCCTTCTCCGCAGCGTTTTTTTGATGCAGAGAAGGCAGTTCTTTGGTTCATCTGGGCGGGTTCCGGCGACAGGCATGGAAGTAATGAGAATCAAAATGAAAATAATTTTTTCAATCGTTCAACCAATTTTTCTGCATTGGGTAACATCGCCTGTTCCAGTCCTATATTGAGTGGTACAGCAGGAAGATCTAATGCACCTAAAACTTCAACGGCTGAATCAAGCCATTTGAAACAATGATTGGATATGCGACCAGCAAGAGCCTCAGCGAAAGAATTAGTTTGTTGTTCTTCGGTAAGCACCAAACATTTACCATGTTTTTTTACCGTGTCGAAAATCAATTCTTCGTCTAATGGGAATAAAGTTCTCAGATCAACAATCTCAATTTGACCAGGAAAATTTTTGGCAGCAGCTTTTGCCCAGTACACTCCCATACCATATGTAACGATGCAACAGCTCTCACCGTTTGCAGTTCTGTTCTTATCTGCATTCAAAATAACCTTTGCTTTTCCGAAGGGAAGAATGTAATCTCTTGCCGGTTCAATCGCCTTCGCTTCCTCTGTTCCAGGAACTTTACTCCAGTAAAGTCCTTTGTGCTCAAGCATTACGACAGGATTAGGATCATGGAATGCCGCCTTCATCAAACCCTTAATATCTGCCGCGTTTGACGGATAAGCGACCTTGATTCCTTTAATCGAGAGCAGCATTGTCTCGACACAGCCACTATGATAAGGCCCACCTCCACCGTACGCACCTACTGGTACGCGAATAATTGTACCTACAGGAAATTTTCCGTCGGTAAGATAACAGGATTTCGAAATTTCACTTACCAGTTGATTTATGCCGGGATGTATATAATCCGCGAACTGAATTTCGACAATGGATTTTATTCCGACGGCACTCATGCCGACCGTTGAACCGATGATATACGCCTCCTGAATGGCAGTATTAAAAACGCGATGATCTCCGAACTGCTCTGCCAGCGTTGCCGCTTCACGAAATACACCACCCAATCTTTTCCCTACATCCTGACCATACAAAATAACATTCGGATGTTCTTCCATTAATTCGCGAATTGCAAATAGCGCCGCATCGACCATGATCACCCTCCCTTTGTCTTTGGGTTGTCTTTCACCTTTTTCTTCAGTGATTGGGGTTGGTAAAAAAATATGGTCAGCTACCTTTTTCGGATCTGGCTCAGCGGCATTTACCGCTCGGGCAAAGGCATCTTTGATTTCTTTTTCAACTGCCGATTCGATATCTCTGATAGCGTTTTCATCAATATGGTTTTGCAACAACACATTTTTCAACTTCGGCAAAGGATCGTTTTCATAGTGTTTAGCCAGGTCTTCTTGCGACCTATAGAACTCTTTTCTGACGCCGCTTGTGTGATGATTGAGCAAAGAGACCTGTGCATGCATCAACCATGGCCTTCGATTTTTTCTCACATCATCGATCACCTGTTGCACCACTTCATAGCTCTTTATAAAATCTGTTCCATCTACACGAATTCTATTCATTCCTTTGAAGCCTTCTGCAAATTCATAGGCATCCATAGCCCTTGACTCTTCTGCAGAAACACTAATGCCCCAATGATTATCCTGCACTAAATAAATGATGGGCAACTGTTTTAAGACGGCAACCTGGAAGGCTTCACTTACTTCCCCCTCGGTAACAGAAGCGTCGCCCATAGAACAAATGACAACGCCCCCTTCCCGACCTCCCCCTCAGCGCACTAGCCTCGCTTGTAGAAGAGTTTGACTGATATCGGGCGTCTTCGACAAGCGAGCCTCGTGCGCCTGGGAAGCCTTTCGTTGTGAGGGGTTGGGGGAGGCTTTCCCAATATTGAATGCCTTGTGCGATTCCTGTTGTCGGAATCACCTGCATTCCCGTGGCGCTGCTTTGATGTATGATGATGGGTCTACCAGGTTCTTTGTTTGCCGGGTGTGAATAATATGAGCGTCCCGCGGAAAAGGGATCATCTGCTTTTGTCAGCAACTGAAGCATTAATTCGTAAGGTGAATATCCAAGTCCTAACAAAAGACTTTCATCACGATAATACGGACTCACATAGTCGATCGATGATAGTTGAAAAGCCGTGGCCAGTTGTATAGCTTCATGACCTCGTGACGTCGAGTGAACGTATTTGCAGATTTGACGATTAGCCTCATAGGTTTCTGCCATAATTTTTGCCGAATACATTAACCGGTAGGCTTTCAATAAGATTTCCTGATCCATGGCGATCGTTAGACAAACAAAAATAGGAATTAGGAATTTGGAATTGGTAATTCGTAGTGAATAGGAACCCGGATCCAATCATCCCATAATCATGGACCTCGCTATTATTTATACGGCAATAAGATTTGGGGCGATTCGTTTATTTTTACTTTTCTAAAATTCTATTGCATGCGGAGACTCGTTATCGCGTTACTATTCGTCCCTCTGATCACAATTGCGCAAAAAAAACAAATTACCCTCGAAGACATTTATAAAAATCGAATCTTCCAGGCAGACAAGGTTCCGGCCTTTTCAGAGTTACCACTCGATAGCATTATAAATCCTGGTGATGTAAAGGATGAGAAGGGCAAACAACTAAACTCAGACGATTACCAGGTGAGCAAGGACAAAAAGAGAATTATTTTCTTTACAGCGCGTGAATCCATCTATCGTCGTTCTTCAAAAGCAAATGCCTACTTATTTGACGCCGTGTCAAAAAAAACTATTAGACTGAGCGAAGGAAAAATCATGCATGCTAGTTTTTCACCTGACGGCAGCAAAATAGCATTTGTAAAAGACAACAATCTCTATCTCTACGATATCCCGACAGGGCATACCAGGGCAATTACCAGTGATGGAAAATGGAATTACATTATTAATGGTAACTGCGACTGGGTGTATGAAGAAGAGTTTGAATTTACAAGAGCGTATGAATGGAGTCCAAAGGGAAACTATATTGCTTATTATCGTTTTGATGAAAGCAGGGTTAAGGAGTACCAATTTACCATATTTGACAGCTTATACAATAAACAATACAGCTACAAATATCCGAAGGCGGGCGAGGAAAATTCGATTGTTGACATACATATTTACAACGTTTCGACCGGTAAAGAAGTGAAAGCACAATATGAACAGGGAGATATTTATATCCCCCGGATCAAATGGACACAGGATGATAATTCGCTGGTGGTTTTTTGGATGAACCGGCACCAGGACGATCTGAAGTTATTACTTACGAATGCACAAACAGGGGTCAGTCACGTTTTGTACGAAGAGAAAAATAAATATTATGTCGAGATCAACGACGACTGGTGGTTTTTGAAAGATGGCAAAAATTTTCTTTTTACAAGTGAAATGAATGGTTATCGCCACATTTACCTGTACAGCCTCGATGGAAAAAATAAATTGCAATTAACAACAGGAAATTTCGAAGTAACAGATGTAAACGGTGTTGATGAAAAAAACAAAATGATCTACTATACCGCTGCATCCCCAACACCCATGGATAGAACTGTGTTCGCCGTAGATTTTACCGGCAAAAAAAATTACCAGCTTACTCAAACACAGGGCTGGAACAGCGTGGTGCTAAATGGTGATTTCACTCAATACTATGATTACTACTCCACAATCAATACGCCGCAGGTTGTTACGCTCTATAACATTTCCTGGAATAAAAACAGGGAGATATCTTCCAAAAAGATCAAAGTGGTAAATGAAAATGCCAGGCTTGTTTCGAAACTAAACCAATATGATCTAAGTAAGCCGGAATTTATCCGCATCCCGAACAGCAAAGGTGATACGTTGAATGGCTGGGTCCTGAAGCCCGTTAATTTTGATCCCAATAAAAAATATCCATTGTTGTTCTGCAATTACGGTGGACCAGGCTCGCAACAAGTAGCAAATCGGTTTGGAGCTGTTAACTTCTGGGAACAGATGCTTGCGGAAAGAGGTTATATTATCGTCAGCCAGCATTGACAATACGGGCACTGGCTACCGCGGTGAAGAGTTCAAAAAGAAAACTTACCTCCAATTGGGAAAATATGAGATCGAGGACCAGATCGATGCGGCTAACTATTTTTCAAAACTCTCGTTTGTTGACAAAAATAATATCGGCCACTGGGGATGGAGTTATGGTGGCTTCATGAGTTCACTCGCAATTACAAAAGGTAATGATATATTCACCGCTGCGATTGCAGTGGCACCCGTTACTTCGTGGAGGTTCTATGATAATATTTACACGGAAAGATACATGCGGACACCACAGGAGAATGCAAAAGGTTATGATGAAAATTCACCCCTAAACTTTACTGACAGAATCAAAGGCAAGTTTCTCATCATTCACGGAACCGCAGACGACAATGTACATTTTCAAAATAGCGCAGAGATGATCACTGCTATGATCAAAAACAATGTGGATTTTCAAAGCGCTTATTATCCCAACAAAAATCACGGCATTTCAGGAACGAATGACAACACTACTTTTCATTTGTGGAATAAAATGACCAACTGGCTATATCAGAATCTTAGCAATGAAAATGTAAAAACAGGTATGGCTGGTCCGAAAGCTTTTTAATCATGAGAGAGCAAAAAGAAAAGGAGTTTGTTCTGTCTTTCTCACTGATCGAATATAGATGTTACCAGGTTTAATCTCTACTCAAAAAGAACCCCGACTAAAAGTCGGGGGCCCTAATCAAAAACCATTAACCATTAAACCTTATCCTATGAAAATTCGCGGCTAATATCGTTAATAATTATTTAACCTGCCAAATAATATTAAAAAAAATTTTGCAGCATGTGATTCAGATCTTACCGATCTTTCATAAAGCCTGACCGAGTGTATTTTTACTATCCACTAAAACAGGTTTGCAAACGATTGCGCAAGGCTGTAATTTCATTTCTATGAAAAAGGTTGTAATTGCTGTTACGGGTGCCAGCGGCTCTATTTACGCAAAATTACTGATAGACAAATTCCAGCAGATACCTCAGCAGTGGGAAGACGTTTCATTGATCGTCACTGAAAACGCGAAACAAGTCTGGCAAACCGAATTATCGAATGACGGCTATAAGGATTACCCACTTAAGTATTTTGGAGTTACGGATTTTACCGCTCCTTTTGCTTCCGGTTCCGGCCAATACAATGTCATGATCGTTATTCCGTGTTCTATGGGCAGTCTCGGAAGGATAGCAAGCGGCATTTCCAATGATCTCATTTCAAGGGCCGCCGATGTAATATTGAAAGAGAGAAGAAAGTTGATCTGCGTAGTGCGTGATACTCCCTACAATCTTATCCATATCCGGAATATGGAAACAATAACGTTGGCCGGCGGAGTTATTTGTCCAGCCACGCCTTCATTTTATAGCAGGCCATCAACCATTGAAGAAGTTGCTGCAACGGTAGTCGACAGAGTGCTTGATCTGGCAGGCTTTGATATTAAAACGTTCAGATGGGGAAAATAGGTAGAATCACTCGTGGCATGCCTCACGTCATTTCTTAAAAGGCTTTACACCAATTGTAAATAAGATACCTCCACTGTTGAGATGAACCTTTCCTTTGCCGATACCAGTCAACGGAACTTCAACATAGGGTTCAGCAGAAACGGAAAAAGTACTATTTAGCTGACGTGTGTATCCACCAGACAGGTTGAGCACTGAAAAATAATGTTTGTTCTCGTTTTTCGCCTGGTATGGATAAGAAGAAGGTCCGGTTAGTGTTTTATAGATGTAAACGTATTTCTCCTTTTTCATGAGGTAGGAAGAGAGGCCAGCACTCGCAAACCAATTGTGTTTATCGTTCATTCCAAAGTTGTAGTCAAGTTTGGCCGGGATTTCAATTACATCACAGTTTGCGTCCGCTCCAACAAATTTCACTGTGGGCGGGGGCGTATAAGTCAGGTAATAGTCATTCGCGTTGGCCCAATAAATTTTCTTAGCCAGGTACATTCCCGCCCTCAACGTGAATCTGTTTCGGGTATATCCAATGCCGGCGCCATACAGCAGGGTGGTCTTTCCTGTCTTACTGCTTCCCGCCTTACTGACATCTGGCCCTGCTGACACAGAAAAACTGAAGCCATTTCTGTTTGGAGTCCTGGCCACCTTCTTTTGGGATCTTTTTGCCCCTGGTTTTGTTGCTTCCTCGCTATTATTTTCTATTACCTGATTTTTCAAATCTCCAGTAATTGATTTGCTCCCATCTTTGTTTTCTTCCCGAATGCCCGGGGCTGCAATCTTGTTCTGTGTGTTTCCAGAGCTTCCACCATCGCCATTGGCTTTTGTTACTGGCTGCTGAATAACCCCAGAAACGTCATTCTTTTGCGGCTTTTGATTTTTTACTGGCTGAAATCTGCTCACTGTTGTATTGTTTTGATCAGTAAAAGAATTTGTCCTTTCGCCTGTTGAGTTTTTGAGAGATACCGACCCATCATTGGTCTCGTCGGTTTGCGTTGACCTTGCCTGGTTGCCCCCTACTTCATTTTGATCGATGGCTTTCTTATTTGCTTCGACTGTATTTCTATTATCCTGGACACTAGTCTTGGCAACACCGGATTCCTTGTTCCACGGCTGCGATATCAGGAGATAGCCTCCACCACCAATCAATAAAAGCAGCAAGAATAAGAACAGAATTCTTCTCCGGTCATTCTTCTCCTGAGGAAGGTGCTGATTCAACAATTTTTCCATCTTGCGCCATGCTTTTTCGTCATAGGCAGGGTGATGCTGATCAGCAGCCTCTTTGATTTTTTTATCCAGGTCCTCAAACCGCATTTTTTCTTACTTGTATTTCGTTTTGTTTAAATAATATTTTTTGCAATTGTCTCCTTGCCTTTGCGAGGTTCGACTTTGATGTGCCTATAGAAATGCCAAGCTTGTCCGATATCTCTTCGTGTGTAAATCCTTCGATGATAAAAAGGTTAAAAACCGTTCTGTACCCAGGGGTCAGTTCCTGTATTGACCTGATGATCTCCTCATAAGAAATTCGGTCCAGTGCATCCTCATCTGTGGAAGATACCTGGATCACCACATTGTCCAGCTCAGTTGTAAATTGATGCTTGTGATTTTTTCTGAAATGGTCAATGGCGGTATAGACCATTATTTTCCTCAGCCAGCCCTTAAAAGAGCTTATCACGTCAGTATAAGCTGGCCTATATCGATGGATCTCTCTGAAGATCTTCAGAAAGCCATCGTTTAAGATCTCAACAGCATCGTCCTGGGTATTAGTATATCTATCACACACAGCCATAGCATATCCGTAGAAAGAGGTATATATTTTTTTTTGGCTCTCTCTGTTATTCAAGGCACATCGTTCGATATGCACACTAAGTTCCTCGGCTGACAGCAATTCCTGGTTTATTAGGGGTTATGGAATAGTAATCGGGATGCGAACCTTAAAGGTTGCTTTACTGAAAGTTACTACTATTTTGAAGACCCTTGAGGGGGAGGTCCCTGGGGTCACGGGGAAAAAAATTTTGCCAGAAACTGGGTAAAGATCAGATAAAGGCTTGCAAAACTCAATAGATTCATCACAAAACTGGTCAGGATGATTCGTCCAAAGGCCATTTTTTTTCTCAGCAACTTAATGAGCCACGCTTCAAAAACCGAAGTGATAAAGTAAAGTATCACTAATTCCATGATCTGCGATATGCCAAATTCAGTCTTGTTAAAGACTAAAAACAAAAGAATGCCCAGCAAAAGGGATCCGATGTTAGCCATAATGGCGTCCACAACACTCTTACCGAAACTATCGAATTTGAAAAGAAGCATAACGATCGTCTCGACGATCACGGTAAATACGCCCATGCCCAGGAGAATCAATCCCACTCTGACGAGGTGCCAGTCTATTGCCAACAAACAGGCTGTCATAATTTAATTTCTTAAAAGTAAAGGAAAAGATTTAATCGTGAATGGTGAATGGTGACTTGATCCAGGTGTCGCTTAGTCGTCAAACGTGAAACGTCAAATGTGAAATTTTGTTTAGGTTCTTTCCTCACTTTTCACGTCTCACGTTTCACTTTTCACCCAACTGATCGTCAAACGTGAAATTCATTTACTGCCCACGTTTCACTTTTCATGTTTCCTTCGGCCGCCGGAGACTTGTCGAAGGCGCGGCACATTTCACATCACATTCACTTTATCACGGGCAACTCAATACTGGTTGGGTACTTCGCATTGAGGTAAATAGTATGGGTGGCTTTGATAAAATCACTTTCCTTTGCCTCAAAAATATTCGGCGCATATTTCTGTGGATTACGATCAATGATAGGAAACCATGTGCTCTGAATTTGTATCATGATCCGGTGTCCTTTTTTAAATACATGATTGATCTCATGAAGGTCAATGACAAACTCTTCTGGTTTATTCGGAGTGAGCGGTGATGGGTTTGAAAAACTTTTTCTGAATCTTCCACGAAAAATCTCCATGGCCACAGGCAATTGATACCCGCTCATGAGTAAATTCTTCGGGTCAAAATTTGGATAAACATCTATGAGCTTGACTACCCAGTCGGCATCGGTGCCTGTAGTGCTTGCAAACAAATGAGCAATAATTTTTCCGGTGACGGTTAAATCTTCCTTGAGAGAATCCATCGCAAAACTTACAACGTCCGGCCTGGTATAAACAAATCGTTGGTCTTCTACATGCCATGTTCTCCAGCGGCTTCCCCGCCCATACGTTGCTTCAATGGGTTGTGTTCGATAAGGAACGGGATGAGCAGGGTCGCTGACAAAACTTATTGCGCCTGTTGTCGAAGTTGGTTTTTCAAATGAGCAAGTATTATTCGCAGCCGCATACAAATTCATTTTTGTCGCTTCTTTCGGAGGCCATGAAGAATAAGATTTCCATTGATTGCTGCCAGTCTGGAAACAAGTGGCCTCGTCAAATTTTTTCTGTGTGGCTGAGTCGTGATGGCTATCGATACCTTTTAACCAATAGTCAAACCATTTTTTTTGTAATGACTGGAACCACTCTGCTGTATTGCTTTCCCAGGCAATTTTGCCGAGGCTATCGGCTCGTCCCCGCGCCCATTGCCCATGATTCCATGGACCCAACACAATGTAATTTCGATTGAAGCTGTCTCTCTTTTCCATGTGCTCGTACATTAACTGTGGACCATTTATATCTTCCTGGTCGAAATAACCTCCCACGTGCAGCATGGGTATTTGGGGATAGGCGACATAATTTAATGGAGAGTTTTGCTTCCAGAAAGAATCATAATTGGGGTGTTGAACAAAATCATTCCACGTGGGAATTTTATTATGAAAGTATTTGCCATTTACATTTTTCAGGGAACCCAACTTTAAATACCAATCATACAAATCAAACTGGGGGAAAGGGAAATCACTGTCGGTTGTTTTATCGAATTCCACTTCATAAGTATATTCCATCCCATAGCTCAATCGAAATGCACCATTGTGATGAAAGTCGTCGCCTAAGAACAGGTCGCCCATGCAAGCCTGTTCTGATGCGGCTTTCAGCGCAGGATGCGGATCAACCGCACCTACGAGAGCCAGCCAGCCCGGATAAGAGATCCCGAAAATCCCTGCTTTTCCATTATTATTCGCAACATGCTTGACTAACCAGTCAACTGTATCCCAGGTATCGGTGCTTTCATCTACTACATTTTTACGTACGGCATGAACGAGGGGCTGATGAATTTGCATGCTGCCTTCACTCTTGTACTTGCCCCGGATATCCTGAAACACGAAAATGTACCCTTCCCTGGCCATGGAGTAATAATTAAAGTTGTTGGGTATTATCGTCACCACCGTGTCGTCAGGAATTGGAAAGCTTGCGCCATATGGAGTCCGGGTTATCATGATGGGAACTGAATTTTTTGCGTTCACCGGCGATAAAATCACGGTGTACAATCTAATTCCGTCGCGCATGGGAATCATTGCGCTCGTTTTTTTATACGATGTAATGCTATCCGTTTGCGCAAAGACAATGAGACCAAAGCAAACGTTGAAGAGCCAAAGAAATATTTTCTTCATGTTTTTGTTTGAGGGGATGAATATATAAACAAAATACTCAGGAAGAACGAGACAAAGAATTCTGCCGCCCCCGCTGCATTAATTTTTTCAAACCCACGTAAACAATATATCCGGCAATACCCCCGGCAGTATTTAATATCATGTCATCAACGTCAAAAGATCCCAGGCCTGTAAGCAGCTGCGTAGTTTCAAATGAAAGACTTATGCAAAAACTTATAAGCCCGATTTTCCAAATACTTCGAACAGATAAAAAAAGAGCCGGTATAAGAATGCCCAGCGGCACAAATCCAATAATATTTCCCCCAATATTGTTGTACTTGTACTCTTCCCTAAGTCGCTTGCTCCTGTAAAATAAAAAAATGGTGGAGAACGGTTTCAGGTTCGCACGTTTCCAACCATCCTTTATTATCTGGCGAGTGTAGTGATGGGAAAAATAGTTTTTGTAATACTGAGGTGATCTTTTAAAAAGAATATATTTCGTGAGGATCAGCAAGCAGGATATAAAAAGTACCCACAACAAAAACCTCTGAATTTTCTGATAGTCCCTCATAAAATAGTTCTCAATTTGCCGGCAGGCGAAGTATTTTGTCTAATGCACGTGTCTGCGCTTGAGAATGCCGCCGGATGCTTCTTTAATAGTGCTGGCAAAAACAAATGCTTTTGGGTCAGATTCATAGACAAGATTTTTTAACCTTCGCAATTCAAGACGTGTAACAACGGTGAAAATAATATCACAATCATTGCTGACCTCAAATTTTCCAGGTAGGAAACCGCGTTCCCCTTTATAAACCGTGATGGCTTTCCCCATTTCATTTACCAATCTATGCTTAATAAGTTCACTATTGCCAGAAATGATCGTTACCCCCGTATAAGCTTCTATTCCCTCTACGACATAGTCAATTGTTTTCGTAGCAGCCAAATAGGTAAGCACAGAATAAAGCGCTGTTTCCGTTCCGAACCTGATGGCAGCAAAACCGAAGATGATAATGTTTGTGGCAAGAATAATTTCAGTAATGGTAAAGCTGGTTCGCTTCCAGGTGTAAACGGCTAGTACTTCTATCCCATCAAGAGCGCAGCCGATTCGCATAGTGAGACCCATCCCGATTCCTAAAAATATGCCGCCGAAAACAGAAATAAGTAACTTGTCAGAAGTGATCATTGGATACGGCATCCAGCGAAGACATAGCGCCAAAAGCAAAACACATCCAAAGGTTTTTAAAGCAAAACGCCGACTCACTGAAAAATAACTTACAATGATAAAAGGCAGATTACAGAGGAGTATCACGTATGCTAAGTCGATCTTATAAACCTCATGGAGCAGCAAAGAAACACCTGTAATGCCGCCGTCAAAAAATTTATTCGGAACAAGAAACCCTTTGAGTGCAAAGCCCGCGATGACCACGCCGATGACCATGATCATAACATCCTGTATCGTTGCGAGTATCCCATGCTCTTTCTTGATTGCTATGTCCTCCCTCTTTAGTAATCTCAGGTTCTCCTGTTTTTTCGCTCCATATTCCTGGTTAGCTGTCTTTGTGAAATATCTGTGCGATCTGAAAAATTGAATTTGCTTCATTCGCCAGTCGCCGCGATTCTTGACCACTCCTTGTTTGAGATATTCATGGAACAGATTTTCTGAGACGGCAAAATAACGATCCGTTCCGAGATAGTGAAGATCAGCATCACAAATAATTTCTTCAACGATATTGCCGGGCGCCTGCGGTAGTTTGGTTGCCTTGATCAGCCGGCATGCCTGGCTGATCTCTGTGTCACCATAGCAAAAATTGGGAAGATATTCTTTTGCAATGGTGCAGGAAATCTCTTCATGGTTCGTGTGATGCTGTAAAAAACCGGAATCATGAAATAAGGCAGCTGTTTTTAATAT
>VBAQ01000049.1:18800-24566 GCA_005883765.1 Bacteroidota bacterium | reverse complement strand
TTAGCAAAAAAGGAAATCATTTCTGATTTCCTTTGAGAGGTCCCGAGCGGATTCGAACCGCTGTAGGAGCTTTTGCAGAGCTCAGCCTAGCCACTCGGCCACAGGACCTTTTGTTACATGCTTTTTATCGCGCAGCCTATCTCGACGATACTGTCGGGACGCAGGACCTTTTGTTACGTTTTTTTTATCGCTCAGCCTATCTCGACGATCGTCGGGACACAGGACCTTTTGTTACATGTTTTTATTTCTCAGCGTATCCCGACGAGACTGTCGGGATAGAGCGCCGTTTCTATATCCGTTTCTATATTTCTGGTTTCAGATTTTGTCCCGACCTTTATCGGAATTAGTTTTGTCCAAAGGACTTCTTTGGACAAAACTGAAAGCGGTCAAAGATAATATCTTTAACCCAGTTTTTATAACAAAGGCATGAGTCGAATCCAGGAATCGGAATTGATCATTAATAACCGCGGAGCTATTTACCATCTTGACCTTCGTCCTGAAGAACTGGCCCCCACCGTTATCGTTGTCGGCGATCCCGACCGGGTAAAACTTGTGAGCAAGCATTTTGACAGCGTCCAGGTAAAGATGCAACACAGAGAATTTGTTACTCACACCGGCACAATAGGAAAGAAAAGGATCTCTGTGATCTCAACAGGAATTGGCACAGATAATATTGATATTGCTTTGAACGAGATCGATGCTTTGGCCAATATTGATTTTAATACCCGTGAGATAAAATCAAAACTGACATCGCTCAATATTATTCGCATAGGCACATCGGGTTCTCTGCAGGCAGATATCCCGGTCGATGGTGATGTGGCCGGCACTCATGGTCTAGGCATCGATAACTTGTTAAATTTTTACCGGCTCGATCAAAACGAAGAGGAGAAGCAATTGCTGCATTCTTTTGTTACCCATACCCAGCTGCATGGACAAATGGCCTTTCCTTATATTTCAAGCGCCAGCGCATCATTAATAAAGTATTTTGTGAAAGATTTTTATCATGGCATTACAGTTACCACTCCTGGCTTTTATGGACCACAGGGAAGGATATTAAGATTAGGCATTCGAAATCCCGAACTGATAAACAGTTTAACCAATTTTCGTTTTGGTCAGCATCGAATTTCTAATTTTGAGATGGAAACGTCAGCGATCTATAGCCTGGGAAAATTATTAGGTCATCATTGTCTTTCTTTAAATGTGGTGGTTGCTAACCGGATAAAAAAAGAATTTTCTAAGGACGCAGCAAGTGCGGTTAATAGCCTTATAAAAAAAGTTCTAAACATCATCAGTGATGATATTTAATTATGAAAATTAATTTTGAAAAATACCAGGGCACGGGTAACGATTTTGTTATTCTTGATAACCGAAAAAAAGAATATCGTTCCCTTACAGCTTCACATATCAGGCATATTTGTGACCGGCGTTTTGGTGTCGGTTGCGACGGCTTAATGCTACTGGGCGAAAAAGACGGTTTTGATTTCGAGATGAAATATCATAATGCTGATGGCAGGGAAGCCAGCATGTGCGGAAACGGTGGACGCTGCCTGGCAAAATTTGCCTATGCGCTCGGCATTCACAAAAATGTTTATCATTTTTTGGCGGCGGACGGCCTTCATGAGGCGGAAATTGATACCGACGGAACCGTTTCACTGAAAATGCAGGATGTAAACCACATTTCAAAATTCCACGGGGATTTTCTTTTAAACACGGGTTCACCGCACTATGTAAAAATGGTGAATGATGTAATGAATGTGGACGTATTTAAAAAAGGACGAGATGTTCGCTACAGCAAAGAGTTCGAGCAGGAGGGAATTAATGTAAATTTTGTCGAGCAATTGCCCGACGAAGACAAAATATTAGTGAGGACTTATGAAAGAGGTGTAGAAGATGAGACATGGTCTTGTGGCACCGGGGTCACCGCGGCGGCACTTATTTGTTATCACAATGAAAATGGCTTTAATGACGTGGAAGTTAAAACGCTGGGTGGTACGCTGACTGTTGAATTTGACCGCATCGACGATAACCACTACAACAACATCTGGCTCAGTGGCCCGGCCGAAAAAATCTTTGAAGGGAGCATAGAGCTTTGAATTCATTATACAGAACACACCGGGATATAATTACGGCAAGGCTGACAGAACAATTCAACTAAATGGGAAATCAAAATTCTCCGCCCGGAAGTTTTAATATTCGTGTTTATGGAGTACTGGTTAATGAGCAAAAACAGGTGCTGGTCAGCGACGAGTACATCCGCGGTAATTATTACACAAAATTTCCCGGCGGTGGTTTGGAATTGGGTGAAGGAACGAGAGATTGCCTGAAAAGAGAATTTAAGGAAGAAATGAATCTGGAGGTCGAGATTGGCGAACATCTCTATACAACCGATTTTTACCAGGAATCGGCTTTTAATCCAGCCCATCAAATCATTTCAATTTACTATCTCGTTAACGCTTTGGAGGAAATCACAGTCCCTTTGCGGGCAAAAGAATTTGATTTCGACGAACAGCAGATGGAGGTGTATAACAAAACAAGAATGACAGAGACGTTCCGATTCATTGACTGGGATAATTTTTCTGCGGAAAGCGTAACTCTGCCAATTGATAAAATTGTAGCTTTCATGCTGAAAGCAAAATTCTGATAACAAATTCCAAATTTCAAAAAAACAATCCCAATAGCTATCGGGACAAAAAAAATCAAATGCGAAAAATCAAATCAGTTCTTTGCCTGGTTTAACTATTGTTAATTTATTTGGAATTTGAGATTTGTTTCTTGTGATTTCCTCTTTTTTAACCGGCTGTTGGAACATTCATAAACGCATCCTGCTCCTCTCCCATCGCCGCTTTTTTCATTCGTTTGGCCGTTTCGTGTCCTAAATATTTTTCAATTCTTATCTCAGCGAAATAAATAACAGGGGTGAGAATAATCGCCATCGTGGCTTTGTAGATATAATTCATAATACAGATACCAAGAACCAATTGCCAACTCCAACCCTGCCCGATTTTAAATGCAATGAATAATACAATGAAACTATCAACCAATTGTGATACTAAAGTCGATCCTGTTGACCTGAGCCAGACTCTTTTTTCACCTGTAACTTTTTTGATACGATGGAAAATCGTTACGTCGACAATCTGACTTATCAAAAACGCTGTGATGCTGGCAAAAATGATCCACATGCCTTGTCCAAAAATTGAATTAAAGGCACTGGACATATTAGGAACTCCATTTTTAACACCAGTGCCAAACCAGAAATCTGCTGCGGGAACTCCCATCGCCAAATAGTACATCAAAAAAGCATAAGCGATTAATGCAACAGCGGTATATGAAATCCTTCTGACAGCTCTGGGTCCATAATACTCGTTCACAATGTCAGTCATCACAAATTCAAGAGGCCATAACAAAACGCCACAAGTTAAATTAAAGGATAACCCAGTCTGTCCAAACAGAGTGAAGCTAACCGGATGCAGTCCAAACGATTTCTCTAATGAAAAAATTTTCGTGCCAATTGATTCTGCTATCAGGGCATTGCAACAAAAGAAAGCCGTCATGCCTAGGAAAAGCTTGGTAGGTTTATCTCTGAGAATATTATGGATCATGGATGGCTGTTGATATAAAGAATATAGAACGCATCGATCACTAAAAACAAAACATTCGCAATAATAAGCCATGCGGGCACTATTTTCAGAGATTTTCTTGAAAAAATCCCAAACACGATGTAACAGAAGTTGCTAAGAGGATTCAGGATAAATCCGAGCACGTAACCGATAACAACAACACTGGAAGTAAGCTGTTCATTTTTTATCCAGTTACTTAGCTGCAGCGAAAAGGCCAGGAGAAAAAAAAGGTTGCAGATAAAGGCCAGGCGTGATAATGACAGAAGCCAACGCATGAAAATTCGAGTTTGTATTTCGAGGGTCGAAGTTAATTAACCGGTGAACGATTAAACCAATAAACTCAGAAAAATACCATTATTTTGCTGCCTTAATACCTCAGCCATTTTATGGATAGCGGATTGTTCAAAAAACTTTTGCCTCATCTTATCGCGATCATTGTCTTCTTAACTCTCTCGGTATTTTTTTGCAAGCCCATCCTCGATGGAAACGTATTGAAGCAAAGCGATATTATCGGCTGGAAGTCGATGGCGCAAAATTCTTTTGAATATAGAGCCAAACACGGGCATCTTCCGCTATGGAATCCAAATTTATTTAGCGGCATGCCTAACTACCAGGTGGCCATGGAGGGCAAATCGGTGTTGCCCGATTTTACAAAAATATTGAGCCTGTGGTTGCCGAAGCCAATGAATTTTTTCTTTCTCGCCTGCATTTGTTTTTATGTCCTTTGCTTGTCGTTTCGCCTGAAACCTGTTGTTGGAATCCTGGGAAGCATCGGATTTGCTTTTGCTACCTATAACCCGATTATTATTGGAGTAGGTCACGAATCAAAAATGATGGCCATTGCTTTTATGCCATTGCTGATGGCGGGCATCATACTCACATTTGAAAAACGATACTGGCTCGGATTATCAGTTACAACTTTGGGCGCTTACCTTGAAATTGCGGCGAATCATCCGCAGATCAATTATTATTTTTTATTGATTGCTGTCGCCGTTTCTATGGCTTACATCATTTCATGGATAAGAGACAAAGAATGGAAACATATGTTGATCGCGGGAAGCATTGTCGTTGGCGCTGCGGCCATTGCTGTGGCAAGCACGGCCGTCACTCTATTAACGACCTATGAATATACGAAGGCTACTACTCGCGGTGGAAAGGATGTCTCCATTGAAGGTGACGTTGTGAAGAAAGCAAAAACCTCTGGCCTGGACACGTCTTATGCCTTTCAATACAGTTTTGGAAGATCAGAAACTGCCGTGCTCATGATGCCCAAAGCATTTGGAGAAAGCAGTGGTAAATTATTGGACGAGAATTCTAAGGTTGTCGAAAAGCTGGCTGACAAAGGAATTCCCGAAAGTTCAGCCATGCAGGTCGCGACACAATTGCCGGCTTACTGGGGTGGAATCGTGAGCACTGATGGACCCCCTTATTTGGGAGTTATCATTTGTTTGCTCGCCATCATTGGATTCGTACTCGTAAAACATCCGATTAAATGGGGTTTGCTTGTAATAACAGTGATGGGCATTATGATGGCCTGGGGAAAATATGCTCCTGGCTTCAATACGTTTCTTTTTACCCACTTGCCCATGTACAACAAATTCCGGGCGCCTTCTATGTCAATGGTCATTCCTGAATTTACAATGCCTGTTATGGCAGTCCTGGCGCTTCAATATATTTTTTATCGCGATAAAAGTCGTGAATTGCTCAAGCAGGATTTTAGAAAAATATTATACGCCGTAGCCGGATTATTTGCGCTATTGATCATTATGTACCTGATGATGTCATACACTTCGCCCATTGACAATGAAATTTCTAGTAGCGTGTCGCAAATGGCAAAGAGCGATGAGATAGGCAGGGCTGTGATTTCGGGAATGAAGGCCGATCGCAGAGCAATGTTTGGAGGTCAATTACTGAGGACGTTAGGCTTCGCCGCATTGATCATCGGCGGCCTGTATTTATATCTAAGAAATGTGGTCAAGCCCCTGGTTGCGATCATTGGATTGATAGCTATTACGACGATCGACCTTCTTGTTATAGATAAAGAATATTTGAATGAAGACCATTTTGCTCCTGCAGATGAAATCACTGCGCAAAGTTTTACACCCACAACTGTTGAAAAGCAAATACTACAGGACAGAGATCCCGACTT
>VBAQ01000049.1:0-18646 GCA_005883765.1 Bacteroidota bacterium | reverse complement strand
CGAAGTATATTATTTATTCTAACTCACAGACAAACCAACAACAGATGCAACCCAATCCCAATGCTTATGGGCACTGTTGGTTGGTAAAGCATGTAAAAATCGTGGACGGACCTGTAGAAGAAATTCAGTCGATAGGAAATATGGATCTGAGGGACACAGCCGTTGTCCAAAAATCATTTAGCAACGCAGTTACTCAGCCCCAGTGGGATTCCGCAGCCTCAATTAAACTTTCGAAGTTTGATAATGATACAATGGATTATTCATTTAATGGCTCCAAATCCCAATTCGCCGTTTTTAGTGAGGTCTATTATCCTTTTGGCTGGAATGCATACCTGGATGGGAAGAAAGTGGAGTATTGCAAGGCGGATTATGTTCTTCGTGGCTTGTCACTACCGCCGGGGCAACATGCAGTGAGATTCATTTTTGAACCATCATCGTACAAAAGAGGAGTAAAGATCGCCTACATAGCTTCATTCCTGATCCTTATTTTATTCCTGGGTGGATTGTTTATGCAGTGGAGAAGTAGGCGCAGTCAACTGTAGTCAGTCATTGAGTCATCAGTCATTTGTTCATCGTTGAAAAAATTTCTCGTAATAGCTCCTTACCAGTATCTGCCCTATTTTTCAGGCGGCCAAAAATCCATCGCACAATTCCTCGACTATCTCGGCAGTGAAACTAACCTGACAGTTGTAGGCGTGCCCGGAAATGATCCGTCACTGATAAAAACGTACCGGTATTTTGCCTGGTTGAAGAATCATTCTTTTTCAAGATACACTGATCTCAGTCTTATTTCGAAACTCAGTTCATTAATAATAAATAAGAAATTTGATGCCGTTATCTGGGAGCATCCCTATTATGGCTGGTTGGCTAACATAATTAAAAACCGCACCGGCATAAAAACTATTCTTCACATTCACAATATAGAATATCAGCGTTTCCGGTCTACAAGAAAATGGTGGTGGTGGATATTGAGGAGATATGAAAAATGGTTTTTTAAAATAGCGGATGAAATCCTTTTTGTATCACCCGACGATGAAAAATTTGCCATTGAAGAATGGAAAATAAAAAAGGAAAAATGTGTTGAACTTGCCTTTGGAGTAGAGCTAAAGGAATACCCGATGGACAAGGAACCATCTAGGGAAAGAGTAAGTGCCAATCATCGCATTGCCATCGATGAAAAAATAATTTTATTTAATGGCCTACTTGATTACAAACCCAATTTTGATGCTTTGTTGATCATTTTGAATGACATCAATCCATTATTACTTAGGCAGCATGAATTTCGGTATAAAATTATTGTCTGCGGGAAGAGACTTCCCGCCTCATTAAATGAACTAAGAGATTATGCTGGAAAAAATATTATCTATGCCGGCTTTGTGGACGATATTGAAACCTATTTTAAAGCAGCTGACCTCTTTTTAAACCCGGTACAAAGTGGAGGGGGTATTAAGACAAAAATGGTGGAATCAATTGCGTTCGGCACAACAGTTATCACTACTGAAACAGGGGCAATGGGTATCCATCGAAATATTTGCGGCGAAAAACTGATAGTTGTGCAAGATGATAACTGGGACGCTTTTACGAATGCAATTATTGAGAACGTTCACAAAAAGGAACCCACTCCTCCTGCTTTTTACAATTATTACTATTGGGGAAATATTGTAAAGAAGATATAAGCTTAGCCCACAAATTTTCAATCAAAATGTTTGCTTACAATTTACGGTATCAGTTTATTTACTTTCATCCATTCAATGCAGCTTTTGAACCAATCTTCCTTTGTAGTAGTATTATGCAGTCCAAACCCATGGCCGCCATGCTCGTAAAGATGTAATTCTGCGGGCACTTTATTTCTCAGTAATGCCTCGTAGAATCTAATACTGTTTTCAGGAACTACCACGTCATCGTCGGATGCGTGAATCAAAAATGTTGGAGGCGTTCGCGGTGTTATTTGTTCTTCATTCGAAAAGAAACGCACCAGTTTCCTGTCCGGATTTTTACCCAATAAATTGTCTCGGGAACCAATATGCCCTATTGTATCATTAAAACTGATGACAGGATAAATGAGTATCATAAAATTTGGACGAAGATCTGCCCCGTTTAGTTCTTTGCGCACAGGATCAAAATGTGTCCCCGCAGTTGAAGCCAGGTGCCCACCGGCAGAGAATCCCATGATGCCGATCTTTTGCGCATCGATGCCGTATTGCTGAGCATGCCTTCGCACATACCATATGGCTTGCTGCGCATCCATTAAAGGAACATGAGCCTTGTCGGTCATGCATTCTTCTTTTGGAAGACGATAGCGAAGAACGAAAGCCGTTACACCGGCATCATTCAATTGTTTGGCGATATCAGCGCCCTCGTGACCTGCAGCAAGCACCGCATAACCACCTCCAGGGCATATTACCACGGCAGTTCCGTTCCTTCTGTCTTTGCGCGGTGCGTAAATAGTGAGTGTTGGTTTTGCGACGCGATCAACGATCAATAAGCCATTCTTGTTCCATGAGGTGTCAACGAACTCGTGCTCTCTTTCGTTGCAAGGTTTTGCATTTGGGATCGCTCCATCGTACAACGGAATGACTTGTTGCGCTGGTAAACGGGCAATAAGAATCACTAAAAATGCACTCCAGAATAGTTTTTGCATAACAAAGATTGAAGCATAAAAATATTTATTTCCATAGATAACGTCGTGGATGATAAATGCCTGGCAAACCCTGGCGGAATTAGCCCTTAGATTGTCGTATTTGCACCCTGCAAAAATCAATTACCGAAACTATGTTTGTGGCGCAAAGCATCCAACAACAAAACATTCAAAAAAATAAAACTTAACTGTATGCAAAAAATCACTCCTTTTTTATGGTTCAACGACAACGCCGAAGAAGCTGTTAAATTTTATACATCTATTTTTAAGGATTCGAAAATAGGAAGCATGGCCCGTTATGATGATGAAGCAGCAAAAGTCTCAGGCAGACCAAAGGGTTCATTAATGACAGCATCATTTCAACTGAACGGGCAAGAATTTATAGCACTGAACGGTGGTCCGCAATTTCAATTCACAGAAGCTATTTCTTTTGTGATCAATTGCGAGAACCAGGACGAGGTAGACTATTACTGGAAAAAACTAACTGCCCAGGGCGGCCAGGAAAGTGTGTGCGGATGGCTAAAAGATAAATTTGGAGTATCCTGGCAGGTTGTTCCTACAATTTTAAGCAAGTTACTGGCTGATAAGGACGCCGGGAAATCGCAAAGGGTAATGCATGCCATGTTGAAAATGAAAAAAATTGATATCTCCGCTTTGGAGAAAGCATCCAAAGGATAAAAGTTTTTCATTTTAAATTGACTGGAGGCACACGAGGCAATTCAGGAAAATTCGAGGCTTACCGAAAAACATTAAGCATTATGACCGCTGCCAAGGTATCTTTACAACCAGTTATGCTCGAATTAAATTTCAAGCCTTTTCCCATTCTTTTCACTAAGCGTTTGACATTAAGAGAGATTGATGAAGAAGATGCCAGTGAAATATTCTTTCTCCGATCGGACAAAGAAGTACTTCGGTTTTTAGATCGCGATCCGGCAAAGTCGATTAACGATGCCGTTCTATGGATACAAATGATCAGTGAAGGAGTCGGCAACAATGAATATATTGCCTGGGCCATCAGCTTACGGAACGAAAGAAAGTTGATTGGCACAATCAGTTTCTGGAACGTAAAAAAGGAGCACTACAGGGCCGAGATAGGTTACGCATTGCATCCGTCTCATCAAGGTAAGGGCTTGATGCAGGAAGCTATGATCTGCGTTCTTGATTATGGGTTTAAGACGATGAAACTTCACTCCGTTGAAGCAAATGTGAACCCTGATAATGCGGCCTCAATAAAACTTCTTGAAAAAAATAGTTTTGTTCGTGAAGGATACTACAGGGAGAACTATTACTACGATGGAAATTTCTTAGACTCGGCCATCTACTCACTTCTTGCGCCAAATTGAAATCCTACTAAGTAGATAACGACTGTAAGCGAGGGAAACTTTCGATTTTCATTTAAAAATTTGCGGATTGCTTCCGCTAAAGCTGGCGGTGGCAGGATTTTTTCTTTTCTTGGCAAACAATTCAATCGGAATCTTATGAAAACAAAATTCGCCCTTGGCACAGCAGTGCTCTTTCTTGCCGTGCTCTCCATTTTATCGTGCAAAAAAGAAACTAAAACTGCTCCAATTCAATTTTTATTAGTGGACAAACCCGCAACCTATGATTCAGTAAACGTCCACATTGTTGGCATGCAGGTGCAGATCAACCATGATACTGCCGCCTGGATACCGATCAACACGAAAGATAGTATCTATAACTTGCTGGATCTGCAAAACGGAATTACCACGGTCATTGCTCAGGATACAGTTCCTGTCGGCGTGCTGCAACAAGTGCGTTTTATTTTAGGGGATAACAATACCGTGGTCGTCAATGGCACGTCTTATCCTTTGGAAACTCCCAGTGCAGACAATTCAGGTTTAAAAGTCAAGATAGGAAGAGTCTTGGCTGAAACATTAAATACATTCACCCTTGATTTCGACGCAGCACTTTCTGTGAATGAAGAAAATGGCGTTTATAAACTTCATCCCGTGATACAACTGAGATAAGTCCCTCATGTCCCATTCATTTTTAGAAGCCTCCACGTTGTGGAGGCTTCTGCATTGTGATTTCGATGTGAAATCATGGTTAAGTAATGACAAAATCTTGTCATTGGTCCTTTGCGATCTTTGAAATTCTTACGATCAGAAAGGCGAAAAATGCCGGATCGTCCGGAGGCGAATCTTTCGCAAGCTCGTGAAAAACTGTGGACAATTGACCCTCTTCACTCATGTTTGCTTTCTTTTTATAATGTAAAAAGCTTAAAGAATCAATAAATTATTACAGGCATAATTTTTTCCTTGTAAGCCATCAGATGATAAAAATAATTGATCATTTTAAAATCGTTTGTTATGCCAAATCAAAAAACTGATGACCGCAATACCCAACAAGGTAGCACGGGTAACAACCCTGGAAGCCAGGGTCAGCAAGGCGGGCAAGAAAGTCAATCCGGATCTCGTAGTGGCGACATGGGAAGCCAGGGTCAGCAAGGCGGGCAAGAAAGTCAATCCGGATCTCGTAGTGGCGACATGGGGAATCAGGGTCAGCAAAGCGACACAAGCCGTAGCAGCCAGCAAGGTCAGCAAGGAAGTACATCAGATCGCGGAAGTCAGCAAGATCAGGAAGGAAGAGTTTCTTCGGGAAGCAGCGGTTCATCAATAGATGAAGATCGCGATACTGGAAGCTCACAAAAAAGTACTTCCGACAAAGGCATGGGTAAAGAAAGCGATACGAAGAATCGCTAAATCGTTGTGATAATTGGTATAGCTGACCGGGAGTTTCCAGGTCAGCTTTTTTAATGCCTACCAGGATTAGCAGGGGTTGTCAGGAAACGGGATCAGAACATACTAGTCGCAACATTGTCGGAGGTCGTGTGCAAAACCCCGATTTAACTCATCTTCATATATTTGCTTACTTTCAGCTCCGCAAAACGAGAAATACTATGCAAACAGTTGTTGTCCCGGTTGATTTCTCACGGGTTTCTTTGAATGCAGCCAGCTATGCTGTCGATCTGCTGGCGAGCTCCTATGATACCAACCTCGTCTTGTACCATATGTGTGAAAAGAAAGCCGAGGAGCAAGGAGCGCTGGAGCAACTCCTGAAACTGCAGAATGAATTTTCAAAGAATCACCCTTTACGGATTGAAAGTATTGCCTTGTATGGAGAACACCTGGTCCAGGAAATAGAAAGAGTTGTTCACCACAGGCATGCTAGCCTGGTGGTGATGGGCATCACCGGCAAAACGGCCATGGAAAAAGCCTTTATTGGGAGCAATACGCTAAAACTTGTCGATCACAATGTAGCGCCGGTGCTCATTATTCCGCCGGATGCTACGTTTAAGGGCGTGAAAAACGTTGCCCTTACATCTGACTTTAAAGATGTACGGACGACGACGCCGTCGATCCCCATTAAATCAGTGCTGAAGCTCTTTCATCCTGCTCTCCACATTGTGAATGTTGACAGCACCCATTATGTTTCCATCACGGCGGATTATCAAAAAGAAAAGGCTGTCATGCAGCAAATGTTCAGTGAGTACAATCCTGAATTTTATTTTATCGGAATGAGCGATTTTTACGAAGCCATCGAGCGATTTACACAGGACAAAAATATTGACCTCCTTGTCACCATCCCACGCCAGCATTCCCTGTTGGATAGAATATTTAAAGGGCATCATACAAAAAAATTGGTTTACCATAGCCATGTGCCCATACTGGCCGTTCATGAGTAAGGCTTAAATAATAATGGACAGAAAATACTTGCGTTATTTATTTTCATTATTAATTTTTTTATTATTCACTGTTAAGTAAATGCTCTCATGTCAAAGGCAAAAAACGAAATATATGTTACATCAGAGATAGGAACACTCAGACGATTGCTGGTGCATAGCCCCGATAGTGGTTTGGGCAAAGTTGTTCCTTCCAAAGCGCAGGACTGGTTATTTGAAGACATTGTGCACCTGGATACGATCAGGCGCAAAGAGTATGATTTTTATACAAAGATCTTATTGTACTTTCTTGATCCGGCTAAAATAAAAGGGAAGCTTGCCGAAATCGATGACGAAAAAAGTCGCCGTAACTTTTTTAAGCCAGATAACAAAAGTTTTTTTCGGTCTGAAAAAGTTATCGAATTGCAGTGGCTATTGTCAGATATACTACAGGATCGTGAAATAAAATTGAAATTAGTTGCCGCCGTATGTGCTATTGAAAACTGCTCTTACACTCTGCAAAATGATCTTTTCGGGTTTACTCCACAAGAACTGGCTAAAGTTTTCATCAGTGGTACGATTAATGAAGAAAAAATGATCTTCCCTCCTATCCCGAATTTTATATTTACGCGGGATATGGGGATTGTCATCAATGATTACATCCTGCTCAACAAGCCCGCAAAAAAAGCAAGAACCAGGGAGGCGATGTTGATGAAATATATTTTTTATAACCATCCCCTTTTCGCTGGCTACCAGGATAAAATTCTTGAGATTGCTGACTCACCACACCATTTTCTGATTCCGCGTGAGACTGATGAAAAGAAAGTAACTCTTGAGGGAGGCGACGTGATGGTGATTACTGAAGATCATGTTCTGATCGGGGTAAGTGAGCGAACCACTATGGAAGCGGTCCACCAGGTTTCGAACCTACTATTCGAGAAAAATATTGTAAAAAGAATTACAGTTATTAAAATTCCTAAGAGAAGAGATTACATGCATATCGACACCATTTTTACGCAAATAAAAAAAGATGTTTGGGTAATGCTTGGTAGCTTTTCAAGAAAGAGGATCAAACTGGAAGATGCCGACCCCGTTCAAAGGATCCTGGACACGGAAAAGAAAGATGAAAAGATCAAGATCATACAATTCAAAAGAAAAGATATTGAAGACCCAGTGTATTTTGATAACCTCGAAGAACTCCTGACCGACATCAGCGAAAATGACTTTGGCTGCAAAGGCAAGGTGAGATTTATTTACTCAGGCAATAACGAATTTCCTTTTGACGCCAGGGAGCAATGGACCGATTCCTGTAACCTGCTGGCAATAAAAGAGGGAGTTGTTTTGGGCTATGACAGAAATGATAAGACCGTAGAAGCTTTTAGAGAAAATGGATTTGATATTATTCACGCCGAAAAATTGTTGCAGCAACTAGAGAATGGTGAAATTGATGTTGCTGAGATCGAAGACACAATGATCCTTATCCCATCAGCGGAATTGTCGAGAGCAAGAGGTGGATTTCATTGTATGAGTATGCCGTTGCTACGGGATGAGTTTTGATGCTTGAATACTCGCTTGTTAATTTTGAACCAAAAGTGCAAACTACGTCACATATATTGATGATTCGGCCGGTACACTTTGCCTTTAATCTGGAGACAGCTGAGAACAATGCATTTCAGATCAGAACAGCTGCTGAAGACGTACAACAAAAGGCTCTTGAAGAGTTTGATGAGCTTGTCGCGGTGCTTAAAAACAATAATGTGGATGTGATAACCGTGGAAGATACTCCACATCCTCACACACCGGATTCCATTTTTCCGAACAATTGGGTGTCATTTCATGAAGACGGTACTATTTTATTGTATCCTATGTATGCGCCGAGCAGGCGAGCCGAACGCAAGGGCCATGTGCTGGAAAAAATTTACGAAAAATTCGAGGTTACCAATACAATTGATTTCACTCATTACGAAAAAAATAATTTGTTCCTTGAAGGAACAGGAAGCATGGTTCTTGACAGGGAAAACATGATCGTCTTTGCCTGCATATCTCCAAGAACTGACAAAAAAGTTCTGGATGATTTTTGTCGCAAGATGAATTACCGGTCCATTCCTTTCACCGCTGTGGACAGACATGGTACATTGATATACCATACGAATGTGATGATGTGCCTGGCAGACAGGTATGCAATTATCTGTTTGACTTCAATTCCTGATATAAAAGAAAGAGAGCAGGTAGTTGGAGCGATTGAAACGACTGATAAGGAAATTATTGATATTAGCTATGATCAGATGGATCATTTTGCGGGGAATATGCTGCAAATTCAGAATAAGCAAGGAGAAAAGTTACTTGTCATGTCAACGCAGGCCTATCGATCACTTACCGAAAAGCAGGTACAAAAATTGAACGGTTTCAACAAGATCATTCATTCATCGCTAACAACCATCGAAGCAAACGGCGGTGGCAGCGCGAGGTGTATGATGGCAGAAATACATTTACCTATCCATTCATAAAAAAAGTTTTATGGGTACCCTAAGAATTTTTATGGCCCTATCGCTGGCCACTTGTTTTCACTACACTTTTGCACAGAACTCATATTCTGATTCTTTGCAGGCGTATATCGACGATTATGTAAAAGACCATGAAGTGGTAAAGGGCGAGGACAGGAAATATCTGAATTTTTTTCCTATCGATGAGAGTTACCGAGTTAACGGCCGGTTTGAAAAGGCTAATGATAGCAAATGGTTTTTAATGGAGACATCTGGACACGAAAAGAAAATGTACAGGGTGTATGGTGTTATTTCGTTTAACATTCATGATACGCTCGTTAAATTAAATGTGTACCAGGCGCAAAATCTGTTGTCGGATCCAAAATATAAAGACTACCTGGTGTTAATGTTTACGGACAAAACTTCGGGCACAGAATCATATGATATTGGTCGTTATATCGATCTTACTCTCGGTGAAATAAAAAACAACAAAGTCACAATTGATTTCAATAAGGCGTACAATCCTTACTGTGCTTATGAAAAGAATAAATACAATTGCCCGATACCCCCAAGGGAAAATGATCTGCCAGTCGCGATCAGGGCTGGGGAAAAGGCTTACGGGAAGAAAGTTGAATGACGACAAACGAATTATTCTGGTTATTGCAAAAAAAAAGACGAGTCTTCTTGACTCGTCTTTAGATTAGTTGGTCTTAATATTACAGCCTCACCATACTAGCTGCGGATCTTGCATTTCTGCGGATATTCCACATATCGATCACTCCGAATGATCGCTTCGCTGGCTCGGGAAGGTCAACAATAGCTATTGTTTCTTTTACTTCTGTTACCAATTGCTTAAATGTTTCCTCGTTCATCTGTAAAACAGATGAGTTTACATCGCTTTTCATACTATCTCCTATTTTTAGTTTTAAAATATCGCTGAGCAAACAGAAGGAAAATCGTTAGATTAGATAGGCAAGTGTTTCATTCTTCTTTTTGTAAGTACTATACAATGCTCAATTGCTGCGCAAAGATAACCCATAATTTTTTAAATGCAAAATAGGAAGATGTATGAATGGTGGTAACCACGCATCGAAGTGTCGCTTTAAACAAATGAGCTGAAAATCAACCACTGTTAAAGAAAATAGAAAGCTTGGAAATTAGCGCCGAGATTTACAAACGAACAGTGGTTCTTCGCGGCGAATTTTCTTACTGTGCGTTCCCTACCCTATTTTGTTCTTCCTGCGTTGCGCTGGTTCGCCGGCGAGGAGGTGGTTGTTGAGTATTTTTGCCGAAGCGATAAGTAAAGGTTGTGGTAACCTGGCGCACATCAAATCTGCCGCGGATCTTTGCATATACACCTCCATATTCGGTAATACCCCTAAATTGTTGCCAGGCAAAAGGGTCACGAACATTAAGTCGCAATGTTGCTTTATTTTTCAAAATATTTTTCTGTCCGCCAAAGCTCATTTGATAGATAGGTTCATTTATGGTCAGCTGGTCAACGCCTTTGGCCCGATAAAAACCACTCAACTCCAGGGAAAACCCTTGCTTTATTGTGAATGTATTGCTAATGTTAACCATGAATGAAGTGTAGCCTATATCCAATGGCGCTCCATTGTAAATTCCCTTATAGTGATTGTTGTAGATGTTCGTAAAGAAATTTGTATTCCACCATTTGGTCACGGGTATAGGAGCAGTGATAGATATTCCCATATTGGTGAATTTTGCCACGTTATCGGCAGTGAAGAATACGATCTTGGTCTGGGCGTTCTGTTTGAAAATTTGCGAGATCACATCGGTCGTGTTGTTGTAGTTAAGAGTCGTGATGAGCTTCCCGTTAAAAGAGTGAGACAATTCAATATTATGTGTGAACTGTGGTAGCAGGTACGGATTACCCTGCCGATAAGAAAGGGAATCCAGGAAATAAGTAAAAGGATTCAGGTCTTGATAATTCGGCCTGGTTATTCTCCGGCTATATGAAATTGTCAACGAATTTTTCTTGTTCACGGTGTAACTGATAAATACGCTCGGGAAAAGATTGGTGAAATTTCTTTTGAAAGTTGAATCGTTCGTAACCTGGAAGCCTTTTGCGATTGTATTTTCTACCCGCAAGCCGCCCTGCAGACTCCATTTTTTTATCTGTTTGTTTACATTAGCATATACGGCATTAATGTTTTCGTCGTAAACAAAATGATTGGATCTTGCATCCGGGATCCATTTATCCGCATAAAGACGTTGATAATCCACAAAGTTGTCATTTTTTACATAGCTTGATTTTATCCCCGCTTCGAATCTGCCGCCTTTCTTAAACGGATGAGTATAATCCGACTTAATTGAATAGATGTTTATGTCAGATGGCAAATGTCCCTTTAGCAATAAAGGATCGGAACTTTGTTGACCGGCTGCATCATAAAAATCTGTAGTGAGCAGCATGTTGGAAGTATTTCGATATCCAATATAATCGAGGTCAACAGTTAACTCCCGGCCCGTTGTGTCGAATACGTGACGATAGTTGAAATTAGTGCTGAAATTATTGAAATGAATCCTGTTCTCAGTAAGTGATATCATGCTTGATGTGGGCTGATGACTAGCGTCAGAAAGAGTATTAAACGTAACGGGCGTGGGATGACCATTAAAAATAAAACCGCTTGCCACTATCCCATAGGTATTTTTCTTGTCCGCGAAAAAGTCGACTCCAAGTTTTAATGTATGATTGTTATTACCGAATTTAAATCTTGTGTCTACGTCCGAATAGCCGGCAATATTGTTGTTGGCGTCGAAGAACCTTCTTTCGATAATTAAGCTCCCCTTACCACGGGAGAAGTTTGGATTGTAATTGCCGAAGAAGTTGACCTTATTCTTCCGGTAATTAAAATTGAAACTGTTTTGTGATTTAGGCATTAAATACAATGCTCCTCTCGGTTTAAAAATACTTGAAGTGATGCCGGCCATGACGGATCCATTGAATCCGGCTGCCCTTCCTTTTTTTGTTTTGATATTGATCACGCCTGCATTCCCTGATGCATCATACTTAGCAGAAGGATTTGTCATGATCTCAATCTGGTCCAGCGCGGAAGCGGGCATGTTTTTGAGCAGATTGGCCAGATCCGCCGAAGACAGGTATGTTGGTTTGCCGTCGATCATGATGATCACTCCGGCCTTCCCTCTCAAACTAATATTGCCATCGTTGTCAACCGTTACTCCCGGTGATTTCTCCAATACCTCCAGCGCCGTTGCCCCTGCACTTGTAGGAGATGATTCTACATTTACTATTGTTTTATCGATCTTCGTTTCAATAAATGGTTTTTTTGCCGTAACAGTAACTCCCGAAAGTCCTTTGGCCTGTTCACTCATCACTAAGGCAGGAACTGTAATTGCACTACTTGAAGAAGAAATTTCAAAGGTCGAGCTCACTGCCTTACCGTAGCCCACATTCGTTGCAGATACAAAATATTTTCCATCCCTGATGTTTACGAATTCATACCCACCACTCTTATCGGTAGGGGCAAATTTCACTATCGATGAATCTTTCGCTTTCAGAAGTGAGACGGTTGCTGAATGTATAGCCCTCGAGGATCCATCTGTCACACTACCTGATATCTTCCCACTTTGGGATCTGGCAATAAAACAGAAACAAATCGCCATACTTAAAAGGGTAAATATTTTTTTCATAATCGTTGGTTGTGACTCTATCTAACAATGTAAAGATGGTTAGAAAGTTGCACTCATATGACATAAATATGACAAACTTCGTAGTTTACGTGACGAAGGGTAAATCGGATGACCTATAAATAAAAAAAATTCTGCACGAAGCAGAATTTTTTGTTTAATGGTTAAGGGTTACTAATTATTACCACCAAGTTTCACACGATTTTGTTCATCGTCCGCACCGCCTTTCTTGCGATTATTTTGAGGTCCTTTGATTGGTTTTCCAAATCGATAGGTGAAGGCGATACCCGCCACTCTCGAATCACGCTTGTTTTTAAACGTGGCTTCTGTACTTTGAAAATTGATGCTGCCTTTCACCCAGTTGGTATAGAAAATGTCCCTCACGTTCAATCGAACTGTTCCTTTTCCCTTCAACACTTGTTTCGAAACTCCTGTGCTCATCTGTCCGAGCGGTTCAATAACAATTTGACCCTCGATACCTCTCGAACGGTAAAAGCCACTCAGCTCAGCGCTCCAGCCCTTGTTGAACTTAAACTGGTTGCTTACATTAAACAGAATGTTCGAAGCATTCACTTTGATCTGTTCTCCAAAAAGTTCACCCTTGAAGGTGTTGTAGTTATAATTTCCATAGAGAGAAGCTGACCACCATTTTTTCGGTTGTACCTGGGCACTTACGCTTATGCCTGCATTCTGTCGCACCCCGATATTGCCGTTGCGAACAATCGTAGCATGATCTACCTGCTCAAATGTTTCTGTAAAGAAATTCTTCGTTCTGCTATAGTTCAGAGTCGTAGTCAGAAACCCTTTGTATGTATGCGACAATTCAATATTGGTAGAATATTGAGGCTTTAAAAAAGGATTGCCCGATTCATACGTGTAATTATCAAGAAAGAAAAGAAATGGATTCAGATCCTGGTAAGCTGGCCTGTCAATTCTTCTTCCGACATTAAATCCAAATTGATTTTTTTGATTTGCAGCATAGCTGAGGAAAATTGTTGGGAACACACTATTGTAATTGTGGTTAAATGAGGAGTCAGCTCTCTGTGCATTGCCTAATTGGTGGCCCTTGTAGTTCGTATTTTCAAAACGCAAACCAGCCTGCACTCCCAGCTTTTTGTACTGCTTGCTAAAATTTATATAAGCAGCATTGATATTTTCCCTGTACTGAAACCTGTTGGTTTTGTTATAATCAATTTGCCAATCGGAACCTGCTAAATTAAAATAGTTGGCTTCGTTATCTGTATTGACATAACTGCTCTTGACGCCTGCTTCGATCTTTGCCTGTTTTTTTAGCGGATGAGTATAATCCATTTTTGCGGAGTAGATGTTGATGTCGACGGGAAGATCACCCAAAAGATCTGTTTGTCCGCGTTTGGTTCCATTCGGATTAAATGACGCATTAATGAAAAGCTGATTATTGGTTGACAAATATTTTGAATAATCCAGATCGGCGGTCAATTCACGGCCGGTTGAATCAAACTCGTGACGGAAATTAAGATTCAGGCTGCCATTTTTCCACTTGTCCCTGGTATCGCTCGTTGAGTAAACGATGGAATCGACAAAGTTACCAGCATTTTTTAGGTAGGACGTGTTGTAATTGAGCTGGTGTTCCGGGTCAATAAATCCTGAGGCTAAAAAACCGAGAGTAGTCTTCTTATCGACAAAATAATCTAACCCAAATTTTAAATTATTGCTACTGCCACTCCTGGGCATAAAAGCTACCTGGTCAAATAATGCATCTACTGATTTATCGGGATGAAGATAAGTGCGGTGAATGGTCAATTCCTGGAAGCCATAGTTCTTATTGAAGCCATAGTTCATAAACGCATTGAATTTGCCATTACGATAATTCATGTTCAGGCTTTCATTCGTTCTCCAATATTTTCCCTGCGAGTAGCCAGCCGTGGCATTTCCATTGAAACCAACCTGCTTGTTCTTCTTTGTTTTAATGTTGATGATCCCGCTATTGCCTGCGGCATCATATTTTGCCGGCGGATTGGTCATGATCTCTATCTGGTCAAGCTGAGTTGCACTCATATTTCTTAGGAGATTCACAAGATCCTGTCCGCTCAGATAAGAGGGTCTTCCATCAATGTAAACTTGCACACCTTGTTTCCCTTTCAAACTGATGTTGCCATCCTTATCAACGGTAATGCCCGGAGATTTTTCGAGGACCTCCAGGGCAGTGGCTCCGACATTGGAGACCGCGGCATCCACGTTAACAATAGTACGGTCGATCTTCTGCTCGATCAATGGTTTTCTTGCACTAACCGTAACTCCGGTGAGTTCCTTCGTTTGCGGAACGAGTTCGATCGTTTTGAGCTCAATAGAATTTTTCTCGGGCGTTACTTCAAAAATTTCAGAATATCCTTTCTGATGTCCTACTGCGGAAATAGAAACAAGATATTTGCCTTCTGAAATATTTTCGAATTCAAAACGGCCATTCTTGTCTGCCATACCCATTTTGGCAACAGAAGAATCCTTTGCTCGCAATAATGTTACAGTTGAAGATTCGATGGTTTTGGCGTTTCCATCTATTACCGTTCCTCGTACCTTGCCTGCTTTGCTTTGGGCATGGATGGCGGTCGATAATACAAATACAGAAACAACTAAGGTTAAAATTCTTCTCATGGTTTTTTTATTGAAACTTATAACTGTGACGCAGAAATAAACGGTCCGTTACAGCTTTCGTCATTTTTTTTAAAAATTCTTAAATTGAAGGATAAGGTTTAATGGTCATAACTTATTACTCTGGATATTTTCCAACCGCTTTCTTGTTTTTGCCACAGCATGATAAATGGAAATGTGCCGCAGTCATTTTTCCCATTCTCCAAATGGCAGAACCTGTGCGAGCCTACTTCTATTGCTCCATAATTGTTAATGGGATAAACTTCCATGCTGCTTTTTATAAGTTCTCTTCTGATTCCATTGTTTTGGGCGAACATCTTTTTAAATCCTTCACCCGTTCTTGTGTAGTCAATCAAGCCGTCTTTGTCATGATAAAACTCAAGATCAACGGCAAATCCCGCTTGTAATTTCCTGAGGTCATGAGCATTGAATGCCTGAAACAAAAGGCTGTCCATGCGAGCAATGGTGTCGTATAATTCCTTTGGCGTTGTTGAAATTTTAGAACCTGCTTCTTTGTGATCATAACTCAATACCCTGGAAATTTTCCATTCGCCATTTTCCAATCGCCAGAGGTGGGCAAATTTTGCTTCACCGGTTAGTTTCTCTGGTTGTCCTTTTTCCGTGACATAGAAACGATGTTCGCCAGTCTGAACAGCACCATAGTTATTGATCCTACAGACTTTTAGACTGCCTGGGACCACCACCCTTCTCAACTTTTGATTTTGCTCACCACAGAAATTTTTTTCGAGAGCTTGCATAAACGCTTTGCGGGATTTTGTCAAACCGCTTTTATCATGATAGAATTCAAAATCCTCTGTAAAAAATGTAATATTCTTTTCGGGGTTACAGGTATATACTGTAGAAAACAGAGCACTGTCTAACTCTTCAAGCTTATCATATGATGATCTGCTTTCTGAATTAATGGAAATTTGCGCATCCGAGAAAACGAAGCCTGAAAGTAAAATGACTGAGATGATGATTGCGATAAAATGTTTCATAACACCGGTTGATTAGTGCTTAATTAGTTTCCCGTTCCTACGCGGCTTTGCTCATCATTAGCGCTGCCGTTCGATCTTTTCCTTTGATTAATTTTTCCTTTGCTGAATCGGTAGGAGAATCCGATGTTTAGTACGCGGCTATCCCGATGTTCCTGGAAAGCGGCATCAATGTTACTGTACTTGCTTTCTCCTCTGAAATATTGAGTTTTGAAAACGTCTCTTAAGTTCAGTCGAACGGTGCCTTTGTTCTTCATCACCTGTTTGCTCAATCCTATTGACATCATTCCGAAAGGCTTTGCATGGATCACACCTTCAATTCCCTGGGTTCTATAAAAACCACTTATTTCGCCACTCCATGTTTTAGAAAACTGGAATTGTTGTGAACCGTTCAGCATTAAAGTAGTTGCATCAATGGTAACAAACGTATTGTTGACGAGCCCCTCATATTTGTTGTTGTAAGCATTTACGTAAAGATTGCTCTTCCACCATTTTGTTAAGGACGTCGAAGCATTGACTGCAATACCAAACTGGCGCTGCCTTGCGATGTTTGCCTGTTTTACAAAAGTTTCATTCTTTGCCTCATTCTGTTCGATCACCGTCTGGATGATGTCCGTAGTGCGACTGTAATTTAAGGTTGTAGTAAAAGTTCCTTTGTAAGTATGACTGAATTCGACATTATGACTAAACTGGGGCTTTAAATTGGGATTACCTTGTTGGTAAGTATACCGATCCAGAAAATTTATAAACGGATTCAGACTTTGATAATCTGGCCTGCGAATTCTTCTTCCATAGTTCAACACGAAACTGTTTTTCTTATCTGCTGTATATTGGACATAGGCCGTTGGGAAAAGCTGGGTATAATTCCTTGTGAATTTTTCTCCGCTTGTAACCTGATTTCCTTTCCCAATTGTATTTTCCAATCTCAATCCTAATTGTGCACTCCATTTCTTGTTGATCGGCTTACTGAGATTTACGTAAGCAGCATTGATATTTTCCTGGTATACGAAGTGGTTGCTGCGATTATTATCATGAACAATTGATCCGTACTGGACGCTGTCATAGGCCGCATTGTTGTCTGTTTTAACAAAACTGCTCTTTATTCCTGCTTCAAACCTGGCTCCCTTTTTCAATGGTTGAATATAATCGACCTTACCACTATATATTTTTATATCCTGTGGCAATGCACCGAGTAACGTGTCAGGCTTAATAGTTGAATTGCCGCTTTTGTCAAAATATGAATTGATCATCGACGTGTGGTTCTTTGACTCGTAAGTGATATAGTCGAGGTCAGCCGTTAATTCTTTACCTGAAGTATCCAGCACCTGGCGAAAATTCAAATTCGTACTGAAGTTTTGCCAATCCTGCTTGCCTGTTGAAAAAGCTCTTGTCTGGCTATTGAGGTTTCCGGAATTATTAAAAATGTTAGTGACGTTCCTGTTCGTATTATTTCGGTCACTGGAAAAACCAGTAAGTACAATTCCCAATGTTGTGTTCTTGTTGGCAAAATAATCAAGACCCAGCTTAGCATTGACTGAATTATTCTCATTCAACATCCTGGCTACCTGGTCGAAATAGGATAACAATTCCTTCGTATTCTTGTCCCTGAAATTTCTTTGAATTGTCAATACGTTATAGTTCTTGTTGTAATTGTGGCTGAGATTACTAAACAGGTTGATCTTATTGACGTGATAGTTAAAATTGAATCCTTCATTGAATTTCGGATAACGACCCTGACTGTAACCCGCATTTGCGGAACCATTGTAGCCAAGCTGTCTATTCTTTTTTGTTTTGATATTGATGATCCCTGCATTGCCGGCAGCATCGTATTTGGCGGGAGGATTGGTCATTATCTCAATTTGGTCAAGCTGGTTAGCACTCATACTTCTAAGGAAATTGGCAAGATCAGCACCGCCCAACTGCGTTGGACGACCATCTATTAATACCATTACTCCTTCCTTGCCTTTCAAACTGATGTTGCCATCTTTATCAACAGAAATGCCTGGAGATTTTTCGAGGACTTCCAGGGCGGTGCTTCCAACGTTTGTTATGGAAGCCTCCACATTTATTATTGTGCGATCAAGCTTTTGCTCGACCAGCGGTTTTTTTGCTGTAACCGTAACACCACTTAATGATTTCGTTTGAGGAACGAGTTCGATAGTTTTCAGCTCAACTGAATTTTTCCTTGCTGTTATTTCAAAGATTTCTGAATATCCACGATCGTGACCAACGGCTGAAACCGAAACGAAATACTTTCCCTCAGGAATTTTCTCAAATTCAAAATTTCCGTTTTTATCCGCGGCAGAAATTTTAGCGACTGATGAGTCCCTTGCCCGTAATAAAGTAATTGTTGACGATTCGATGGTTTTTTTGTTGCCATCAATAACTTTTCCGGTTACCTTACCCATCCCCTCCTGGGCAATCGCATTAACGAAAAATAGGATCAAAGCAGCTGATAATAAGGTTACAATCTTTCTCATCTCAAATTAATTTTTATGTGCAGTACCTGTTGTTGTAAATTACATCTCGAAGATAAGTACTTTGTATAGCA
>VBAQ01000238.1 GCA_005883765.1 Bacteroidota bacterium | reverse complement strand
AATTCGCAACGGCATGCCGCCTTCTGAATTTTTTTCCTTTGAGTTGCCTGTTGCGTATCAGCGACCAAAGTTTTTGTTCAGCGTTTGTAGTTGAATGACGGAGCTCTTTTGCATGCTGGCGAGTTGAAGCCCTTGCTCCCTGGTGAAGTGTACCCAAATATTTGTCTGTTAGTCGGTTTGATTTGGAGAGGGGAAGTAGAGTCCAAATCGAAGAATGATTGACAGGGGTGAGGTAGAAAGTGATAGACGAGAAGGATAACTCAGACAATGGATGGGCGCAATTATTCCTAGCTGTCCGCAAACTCTTTTAATCTACATAACGCATTTGCCAGTTGCATCTGGTGCGGCGAGCGGCATTCCGGCTCGAACAAAGAAGGACTGGCAACTAAAATAAAAACTCCCTTTGCGCGTGATACTGCCACATTTAGCCTGTTCAAACTGTACAAAAATTCCATACCTCTTGGCGCATCTTCAGGAGTAGAAGTGGCCATGGATAAAATGATAACCGCAGCTTCTTGTCCCTGGAATTTATCGACCGTTCCAATTTGAATTTCGGGTAAAGAACGATGCAACGCATTCACCTGTGCGTTGTACGGTGATATGATCTTTATATTTTCTGCCGTGAGCGGTTCCCTCTCCGCTCTCCGGTTGATCCAAATAAGTTGTGAATTCAACAGCTCATCAACTATTTGTTTTACTCTTTCAACTTCTTCCGATGAGCTGTTTTGATTTCCACGATGGATCACCGGTTCAAAATAAATTCCCGGTTTTTTGAATTTAGTATTTCCTTCCAGTGTTTGCTGTTCGTTATGCTCCAGCGGGTGAAGCTTGCAATCATAAAACAATTCAGAAATAAAACTATTGATAGCAGGATGCATACGCCACGTTTTGTCGAGAAACACTCCTTGTTCTTGCCGAATAGTTTTTTCACCTTGTAAAATATGCTCGAGTGCTGAGAGTTCTGTGCCTTCGGGGTGACTTCCTTTTTGCGGTTGCTTCAATTGTTGAGGGTCTCCAAGCAGCACCAGGTTCCTTCCCGCATGTGAAAGAGCAACCGTATCAATCAGCGAAAGCTGCCCGGCCTCGTCTACAAATAAATAATCTACGGCTTCAAAAAAGTTCTCTCTTGCCCACATAAATGATGTTCCGGCGGCAATTTGATAGCCTTTATTCAAACTCTCAATTACTTCATTATTGTCTTTGGTCTGTATCCACTTTGGATCTGAGGTGTCAGGATCCTCGGTAACTTTCTGAACAATCCGGACCATCATATTTTTATTTGCCGCTTCCTTTATCACTTTTTTCAAAAGACCATCGATCACTTTATGACTTAATGCGGTTACACCAATCTTTTTGTTTGTTTTTACAAGCGAGAGGATCATTCTTGCGGCATTATAGCTTTTTCCCGTGCCCGGCGGACCTTGTATTGGGAGAACACCATCGTTTAATTTGTGAACCCATTCTATCGCTCTCTCTTGAGCAATTTCTATTGAAGGCATAGTGTCTCTCATTCGCGGAATTTTTCTCAACAAAAGATCACGGCCTGCTCTGCAACTGCCATCGCTATCAATCCCGTTCTGAATGACGCGCTGTGCAAACCGAATGAGTGCTTCTTCCTTTGGCTTATCCGAAATAAAATCAGTACAGATCAGATGCGTAGGATGAATTTCCAGCGTAGTCTGGCTTTTCTTGATGCCAACAATTCTTTTATCAAAATCGATTGAATGAATTGTTCCAATTTCTTCGCCGCTAAATCGCACTCTGTTGCCTTCACTCAAAGTGGTCTCCTGGTCGGGGAATGTGTAGTAGTCAACGAAACTCCTTTTTACCTTCTCCCTTTTGCCAGTGAACGTCAATCCCGACAACGCATCTCTTTCTTCAAGCAATTCCTCATCAGTGAGATCCTGCAGGCGAAACACTTCCCACCAAAAAGATTTCTTCTCCCGCCTGTACCAATCAAGCATATTTGCTAATAGCCATTTTGCTTGCTGTTCAGTGGTTCGAGTTTCTTTTTCAACAGGAACGTCTTTCACAAGTTCATCAAACAAGGGCTGGATGCGCTGTTGATGTTCAGTAATATTTTCTGAAGCTTCACCATCTCCCCGGGCGGGACGAGGAATGGTTGTTCCCTGGCTTATCAATTTAGCTCTTTGTTCTTCCAACCAGTCGCGGAGATATTTTGTGGAGATGCAGTCGTCCTTATTGTAATCTCTTACGATCGATATTGTTTGCTCATCCGCATCTTGAATGCTGCCACTCTCAAGCAATCCTTCATATAGTAATTTGTGGGCCGCGACAGTTCTCAGATCCACAATTCGCAAATAACCGTGTAGTTTCTCCAGGTCTTTCAACGAATAGCTTTCCACTCCTGCTATGATCGCACGGCGCGTAATGCTGTGCAGGTTCACAAACACGCCTGCTCTCAACAAGCGGTCCAGCTCATCTTCTTTTATGGCGTACTTGCCCACCAATCGTTTCAGCGCTGATTGTTCATAAGCACCAAAATGATAAATATGCATTCCAGGATCGGCATCCAGGACCTTCATCACAGTGTCCATGAATTTTTCCAATGCTTGCTTTTCTTCCAGTTCATTGTTTGCCCATAGATCATAATATTTATCCCGGTACAGCCAGCCAAATAAATATTCAAGACCCATCGTGCCGACAAAAGGATCGCCCTCAAAATCAAAAAATATATCGTGTGGAGATGGTTCAGGCAATTTGAAAAATCCAAAATCAGCTTCGGGTGGAAGAATTTCAACCGTGGGAGAGTTAGTAGTTCTCCACTTCAACTGCAGATCGGCCTGGTGGGCGAGCCGCTTGTAGGTGTCAACCGAACCTCTTTTTGGTTTCCACGATATACCAGTGTGTAATCCAGCCATTGACTCTAACGTTGTAACCTCGTGTTCCTTCACCTCCTGTGTTTGAAGTTTGCCCATACCGGCGATAAAACTTAAATGATCATCGGCGCGCCTGCGCTGATTACATAGCTCCCACCATTTACAAATATCACAGTGGGGCACGGGATCAGGATAACCATTATTGGGAACCAGGATGGCTTGCTGCAATTTATTTTTCATGATCCTGTAAAAAGCCATGAAATCATCTACCCTGAATCTGTGTTCGCCGTTGGGGTTGTTGATACACATGTACTCGGGCATGCGTCCTTGCAGTTGGCTGAGTATTTCTGAGTACAAACATATCTGTAAGATGGCACCGGCCTTCGTTTCCCGCGAAAGTTTTGTATCCATCACCTCATAAGACCAGTCAAATCTCCCCGGCTTATTTGTTTTCACCAGGAAATCGGCCCACCCGTTCCAGATATCGTGCTCCAGTCTTGCCTGGTAAATAATATCGGCTCCTTCAGCCATAGCGCTTACTGTATCCTGCAGCGCTTTCTTTAAGCTGGTTTTTTCTATTTCAATAACTGTTTTGCCTTTTGCCTTTAATTGCTCCAGATAATTTCTTTCAAACTCTTCTCCTTTTTTCTGCAATGCGTACAAGGCAGCATGGATATTACCGGGAGCCTTCAATGATCCTTTTGCTTCCTGCAGATTGAGAAAGGTAGCGTGCGGACATGCAATATGGGTGGAAAGGTCTGAGGCTGATAAATAAATCTTATCCTCAACGATTTTCATAGCAGGTATTTTTATCAAAACCAAAAGGTAGCGTTTCTTTTACAGATCTGTCAGCAAAACTCTTTTAAGGAATGAGGTAATTTCGACTCATCGGCTACCCGGCAGTCTTGATATTTAATTATCTTAGCTATTCTATCTTCGTCATCTTTAATACAAGAATTGCCATATGAAATTTTCATTGTTTACGGTAACCTACGCCGGATTGTTTTACGACGGCAAAGCATTAACAGTAGAGCAACAAATACATAAAGCCAAAGAACTCGGATTCGATGGTCTTTCTATTGAAACAAAAAGACCTGTCGCCTCTCCACTGGATCTTTCAAAGGCAGACAGGGCACGCATCAAAGCTTTAGCCGATAACGAAGGAATTGAATTGGTCGCCATCGAGAGTCTGAGCAATTTCTGCAGCAACCTGATGGAAGAACGGGAGAACAATTTAGCCATGATGCGTTATGTGCTGGAACTGGCCCATGACCTTGGTGTAAACATGGTAAAGATATTTGCAGCGTGGCCGGGGATAATTAATGATGATATGCCTGCTATGTACGGACCATACGATCGCGGCAATTATTTCAAACCTTTATTTGCTGCTGATCTCAAAATATGGCAGCGTATTGTAGAAGGCATCCGCGAAGTGGCTGATTGGGCCGCTGATATGGGCATTACGTTGGTATTGCAGAACCATGGACCTGTGCTCACACCCGGCTATGAAGATGTACTTGCAATGACTAAAGAAGTAGATCGTTCGAATTTAAAAATATGTCTCGATGTACCGATGTTCTTCGACCGCCAGCGCACAGAATATGTACGTGAAGCTGTGGAGAAATGCAGCGAGTATATCCGGTACACACACTATGGTGCGTGGAATTTCAGTGAGTCAGAGGATGGTGAGGTGATACTTGATCCTGCCCCTGGTCATGGTGGTAAAATAAATTATGAAACGTTTATAGAAGCGCTGCACCAGCATGGTTATGATGGCTATCTCACATCAGAATATTGCCTGCCGGTTTTACGCAACCATAAGGTCTGCGGCATACAAGATATTGACGAAGCAACACGCAGAGGATTGCGTTATATGAAACAACTTGTACAACGTGTTAGGACCGCAAAAAAATCTGCAGCAAAAAAAGCGCTTGCCTGACCATATATATTCAACCGATGACAAATGGAACATGCACATAGCCTATGCGTAGCTTTATGAAAGTGCGCCTGATGGCCATGATGTTCCTGCAATTTTTCATCTGGGGCTCCTGGTATGCAACTGGTGGCAATTACATGAAGAGCCATGGCATGATGGATGTTATTTATCTCGTTTATCTTGCCAGTCCCATCGGTTCTATCGTTTCTCCTTTTTTTCTCGGCATGATCGCAGATCGTTTCTTTGCTGTAGAAAAATTAATGGGTGTAATGCATATACTCAGCGGCGTGTGTGTAATATGTGCGCCATGGCTCGGCGCTTCATCACCGGGCATATTTCTAAGCTTTATGTTTCTGCACATGCTTTGTTATATGCCAACCGTTGGTCTTGCGTCGGCAACAGTTTTTCATTTAGTGGGTGATAAAGAAAAAGAATTTCCCGTCATCAGGGTGTTTGGAACGTTTGGATGGATCAGTGCAGGCATTATTGTGAGTTATCTTTTACATGGCGATACCACTGCGTTGCCCATGTATGTTGCTGGCGCAGGCAGTTTGATACTGGGGCTTTACTGTTTTACATTGCCACACATACCTCCTCGCGGCGCCGGTAAAAAAGTTAGATTCCGCGATGTGCTTGGCCTGATGTGTTGAAACAATTCACTTCCAGACCATTCATTATTTTTATACTTGGCCTGCTGCTTATCAGCATTCCCTTTGCAAGTTATTTTGCTTATGTGCCGATCTTTCTTAAATCGGCTAATATTTCCAATCCCGCTTTTAAAATGACTTTCGGACAGATGTCTGAAGTGTTTTTTCTCCTGCTCATGCCCTGGTTCTTTAAACGGTTTGGCATCAAATGGGTATTGATCATGGGACTGCTTGCATGGGTGATTCGTTATGGGCTCTTTGCTATGGCTGCTCCGGAAGCAATTGCATGGATGATGATCGCAGGCATACTCGTGCATGGCGCCTGTTACGATTTTGTGTATGTGGCCTCACAAGTATACATTGATCAGAATGTCGCTCCGCAGTTTCGTGCACAGGCACAGGGTTTTTTTGTGTTGGTCTCTTATGGTGTCGGCCAGGGACTGGGCACACTTGCCGCAGGCTTTATATTCAACAGTATCATGCGTGGTGACAAAGCAACCCCTGCACAATGGCAAACCTTCTGGCTCATCCCGCTCTTATTTGCAGTGGTTGTTACCTTGATGTTTACATTTGGGTTTAAAGAGAAGGTGCAAAAAGTGAAGAGAAGTATTGATTGATGATAAAGGCTATAAATTTTTTTGTGCCTTATTTTGTATTATTGAAATAACTTTTCATAAATGAAAAAATCTTTTCTGGTTTTTAGCCATTTGTTTTTATGCATGTTTTGTTTTTCTTCCTTTGCATTTGGCTTTACTGATCCTGGACCGCTTGCTATCGGATCCAAAGCCCCTGATTTTAATTTACCCGGTATAGACGGAAAAAATTACACGCTAAAATCTTTTCAAGATGGTAACGTGCTGGTGATCGCTTTTATCTGTAACCACTGCCCCACTTCACAGGCTTATGAGGAAAGACTTATTAAACTTACCGGCGATTATGCTGACAAAGGCGTAAAGCTTGTTGCAATAAATCCGAACAACCCGGGTTCGCTACGTTATGATGAATTAGGCTGGAGTGATGTAGGCGATTCTTTTGATGACATGAAAGTGCGTGCGAGGGAAAGGCACTTTAATTTTCCTTACTTATATGATGGTGAAACAGAGATCGCATCAAAGCAATACGGACCTGTATCTACACCGCACCTTTTTATTTTTGATAAAGACAGGATACTTCGGTACAATGGTCGTGTCGATGACATGGAAAACCCTCATAAAACCCCGCATTCCTCTGATGCACGGAACGCTATTGATGCCTTGTTGAATCATAAGGAAGTGCCGGTTACAGTTACAAAAGTTTTTGGATGCTCCATTAAGTGGTTAGAAAAGAAAGACTGGCTGGATAAGGCAGCTATTCAATGGGCGAAAGAACCGGTAACGCTTGATACCATTAGCGCTTCCGGTGTAGCAGACCTTGTAAAAAATAGTTCGGATAAATTAAGATTGATCAATGTTTGGGCTACATGGTGCGGCCCCTGCGTTAGAGAATTTTCTGATTTTATAACGCTGGGCAGAATTTATAAACAACGCGATTTTGAATTCATCAGCATCAGCGCTGACGACCCTGAGAAGAACGATAAAGCCCTCAAATTTTTAAAGAACAAACAATCATCCGGTACAAATTATTTGTTCATGGAAGATGATAAATATAAATTGATCGAGGCTATCGATCCCCAATGGCAAGGTGCTTTGCCATACGCTATTCTCGTTGAACCCGGTGGTAAAATAGTATACTCAAAACAAGGCGTCATTGATCCCGAAGAATTAAGAAAAATAATTTTTAATGATCCTTTTATAGGCAGGTTATATAAATAGCTCACTCCTTCATCCCATCAATTAAACATGCAAAAAAAATTATTCACTACTTTATGCCTTTTCTTTTTTTTAACGACAACTATTGCGCAACCAAGGTTTCATGCACTCGTGTTGTTTGAAAATGGCGGACATCATCTTGCGTTCACAAACGCAGCACAACCCTGGCTCAACAAACTTGCGGCTGACAGCAATTTTACCATTGACTACATACAGAAAACGGATTCTATTAATGAGGCCTTCCTGGCAAAGTATCAACTATTCATCCAGCTTGATTATCCTCCTTATGGTTGGACAGCTGCTGCCATGGCTGCATTTGAAGATTACATAGAAATTGGCAGGGGCGGGTGGATCGGGCTACATCATGCCACACTGCTGGGCGAATTTGACGGCTATCCGATGTGGCCCTGGTTCTCTGATTTTATGGGTGGAATAAAATTCAGCAATTACATTCCAACATTCGCAGCGGCTCAGGTTAATGTAGAAAACAGAGAACACCCCTGTATGAAAAACCTGCCGCTCCAATTTACCATCTCAAAAGAAGAGTGGTACACCTACAATAAAAGCCCGCGCGACAATGTGCACGTGCTTGCGTCCGTCAATGAATCAACCTACGTTCCGAACTCCAATATAAAAATGGGTGATCATCCTGTGGTGTGGACCAATGAACATTTTCCGGCTCGTAATATCTATATTTTTATGGGCCATGGTCCTGACCTTTTGGAGAATAAATTTTACACCATCTTATTGACGAATGCTATTTTCTGGGCGGCAGGAAAAAAATGATCTGTTACAGGCAACGAAGAGGGGCAGAGTTACTTAAATCCGAATTTCGCGAGCTTCTCACGTGTAGTTTTATGATCAATATGTCGCAAACCCCGTATACCCAACGTTTCGGCTACTTGCACAAACATGGGCCTGTCTTCAATATATACCACCTCCTGCGGCTTCACCTGTGCTGTATCCAGTGCGATGAGGAAAATATCTTTATCCGGTTTTCTGAAATGAACAAAACTGGAAACAATAAAAAAATCTGCAAGAGCATTTAGCTTGAACTGCCTGATGCGATATTCCGCCAACTCTCTGCCTTCGTTACTGACTACAGCTACTCTAAATCCGCATTTCTTTTTCAAGTGTGACAACAGTGTCAGCATCTCCGGAAAAGGTTTTGACTGGTTGTACATAAATTGCCGAAATTGTTTGCGGCTGAAACTTCTTTTCTTATAAAACACTACGCGGTCAAGATATTCATCCTGGGTAATCTTTCCTTCTTCGTAAGTATCAAAAGTAAGATGATGGCGTTCTTCCGTTTCTTCCGGGTCTAGTTTGAATAGGTCAATGGCTCTCCTGCGGCTACCACGGTCCCAGCCATTGGTAAGCAGCACACCGCCGATATCAGTAAAAATAGTATTGACGGAAAATTTTCTTTTCATGCTATAAAGATTTTGTTGTGGAGTTCGATAAAGCTAACAGAATTTTCAATCATTCAAGAGCAACATCTCGAGACTGGCGCAACCTGCCCACCGCCATAAGCAAAAAGATTAAATTTTCTTGGATGCGCAACTCTGTTAAATCAGTTGTCGTTACTCATATGACTGTAGCAATAAAACCGTTTTTTTCCGTGTCCTTCCAATGTTAACTGTAATTGTAGTCGTAATGTCACGCAGAAAAATTATTTATTTGCGACACTGCATAGACTGTTAATGACCGGACAGCCGGATTTCTAACTGCTCGCATAAATGATCCTTTTAGTTAAAGAACTGACATGTGCCGCTGCCTTATACGCGGTATCTGGACTCTATGCCCATGACCTTACCAAAGTCAGATTCGGCGCTACTCAAAAGGTATAGACGGAGCTGAATAAAAATTTTTTGACGGTACGTGGTTGATGAGGACATCAACGGCAAAAGGAGGAAGCCGAAAATCCTAAAGCAGAGTAGGCGAAACCATTAAACTTTAAAAATGAAAAGAACGATTAGTAAAAACATCTTTGGCTTTATGCTCACAGCAAGTCTTGCGCTTGTAATTA
>VBAQ01000048.1 GCA_005883765.1 Bacteroidota bacterium | reverse complement strand
AGACATGCGCCATGATCCGGACTGGCTGGGTAGGCACTATAAACCCACTGACTTCGTAACGGCCGTATTGAAAGAACCGCTGGTTGAAAAAGAGAATTCGTATAAGGTTTTGGCGGCGGCAACATCTATTGCTGAATCCAAACAGGAGATTCGCGTAAGAGGCCGGATAGTTATTTACTTTAAGAAAGACGCCACGCTCTCTTCATTGGATTTTGGATCACAAATAATTTTCAGAAATACTCTTCAACGAATAACAAACGCAGGAAATCCCGGTGGATTTGATTATGAACGATATTGCCTTTTCCAGGACGTCACCCACCAGGTATATTTGAAGCCCGGTGAGTTTGTTGTCTTAAAAGAGAAAAAATCTACAATTTTTGAAAAGATCCTATTCCCGATCCGCAGAAAGATCCTATCCATTCTGCGTCGTTACATACGCAGCGAGAGAGAACAAGGTCTAGCCGAGGCGTTACTAATCGGGTACAAAGATGATCTCGATAAAAATCTTGTGCAATCCTATACAAATACTGGTGTTGTACATGTCATCGCTATTTCCGGTCTGCATTTGGGCCTGATCTATTGGCTGCTTGTTCAAATGTTCAGGCCGTTCAACCACAAGCGGGTCTTGAAATGGTTTGTGCCATTAATAATTATTTCGTCACTATGGTTATTTAGTTTAATTGCCGGAGGCCAACCTTCCGTTTTGCGCTCTGCGGTTATGTTTACGTGCATTGTACTGGCAAAAAGTTTTTCACGCAAGACCTCCATTTACAATTCTCTTGCATTTTCGGCCTTCCTGTTGCTCTGTATTAATCCTTATTGGCTCTGGGATGTCGGCTTCCAACTTTCATACGCTGCGCTGCTGAGTATTGTGATTTTCATGAGACCAATCTACAATTGGTTCTATATAAAAAATAAAGCCCTTGATCTCATATGGAAGCTGAGTGCCGTGAGCATTTCCGCGCAACTGTTGACCACGCCATTCAGCATCTATCATTTTCATCAATTCCCGAATTATTTCGTGCTCACAAATATTGTAGCTGTGCCGTTATCAAGTGCAATCGTGCTTGGAGAATTATTTCTTTGTGGATTTTCTGTCATTCCTTCTGTTGCGACCATTTCAGGTAAAATTCTTACCTGGCTTATCTGGGTGATGAATTCTTACATCGAAAGAATTGAGTCCCTTCCTTATTCCCTTTGGGATGGAATGCAGATCAATATCACGCAGGCAGCACTGCTCATCGTTGTCGTTATCGGTTTTGCGCATTGGCTGATGGGGAAGCAAAAAAATGGAGTTTGGGTTGGAGCGATTGGATCCTTCTTTTTTGTTTCGTTGCGATCCATCTCATTTTATCGATCAGAACAACAGCACAAGTTTATTGTTTATAACATTCCTAAGCACCGGGCCATTGATGTGATAAATGGACGAGATTATTTTTTTATCGGTGACGGCGATCTGCTTGTCGATGATTTTGTCAGGAGTTTTTATTTAAAGCCATCACGCGTCTTAAACCGCGTTCACTCGAGTCGTCAATTGCTCAATTCATTATGGCAGGGGAATTTTTTGCAATTTGGTACAAAAAGAATTTTGCTGGTCGATCACGATCTGGAGATCGAAAGCTGTAGTTCAAAGATCTCAATTGATGTGTTGGTAATTTCAAAGACTCCGAAACTCCATTTATTGCAACTCTCGAAAACATTCAATATCCGGCAAGTTGTTTTTGATGGCTCAGTTTCGCCGCGAAAAATAAAATATTGGATAAATGATTGTGCCCTTCTCCGAATTCCATATCACAACGTGAATGAAAAGGGTGCTTTTGTGATAAAATTGAATTAAAGTAGATTTGCTTCGCCAACGAATCATGCCACGGTCCGGGACCGTGGCATGATTATTCAAACCGAAATGCGATGGATAAAAAAATTCGAACAGCCTTAATTTCCGTTTTTTATAAGGACGGCCTGGAATCGATAGTCAAATTGTTATCTGACCTGAATGTTACCATTTACTCAACCGGGGGCACACAAAAATTCATTGAGGAGCTGCATATTCCCGTGATCCCGGTCGAAAAACTTACCTCCTATCCCGCAATTCTTGGAGGACGCGTCAAAACTCTTCATCCATCTGTATTTGGTGGGATACTTGGTCGAAGAGATAATGAAACGGATGTAAAAGAAATGGAGAAATATGACATTCCCGAAATTGACCTGGTGATCGTGGATCTTTATCCTTTTGAAGAAACTGTCGCTTCAACAAACGATGAGAAAGCTATTATAGAAAAAATAGACATCGGCGGTCCGTCGATGATTCGTGGAGCGGCTAAAAATTTTAAAGATGTTGCGATTATCGCTTCGAAGGCGCAGTATTCAGAATTGGAAAGGGTTTTGAAAGAACAAGATGGCGAGACACGCTTGCAGCAGCGAAAGAAATTTGCGGCAGTTGCTTTTGATGTTGTCAAACGATACGATACAGCCATCAGCAATTATTTTAATGGCGGCAAAAACGGTGTGGAAGAAAATTCTCAAATCAAAACGTTGCGTTACGGAGAAAATCCTCATCAGCAAGGTTCATTCCGGGGAAATCTTGATGAAATTTTCAATCAACTTCACGGCAAGGAAATCTCCTATAACAATCTTGTCGATATTGACGCAGCCATTCAATTGATCCGTGAATTTCCGGTGGCCTCAGAGAATTCATTCCTCCGGACGTTTGCCATCATCAAGCACACCAATGTTTGTGGTATTGCTTCAAGAGCAACAACGGTGCAGGCATGGAAGGATGCACTGGCCGGCGATCCCGAGAGCGCATTTGGAGGAGTGCTCATAACAAATAGTCTTATTGATAAAGAAGCGGCAGCAGCAATCAACGAAATATTTTTTGAAGTACTGATCGCACCAGTATACGAAAAAGAAGCGCTGGATATTTTGCAGTCGAAAAAGAATCGGATACTGCTGCAAACAGAACCCAAAGAGGAAGATCCGATACCTGCCGACATCATTATGGAAATGCACAGGTCGTTGCTGAATGGTGAGTTAATACAAACCATCGATGAAGGAAATTTCATGCAGTGGAAAGAAGAGGGTGGAAGAACCACAACAGCTCGCGAAAGGGAGGATCTTATCTTTGCCAACCTGGTATGTAAACATTTAAAGAGTAATGCTATCGCCCTGGTAAAGGATAAACAGCTTCTTGGTAAAGGATGCGGTCAAACGAGTCGCATTGATGCGTTAAGACAAGCGATCGAAAAAGCAAAACAATTCGATTTTGATTTGCATGGGGCAGTAATGGCGAGTGATGCCTTTTTTCCTTTTAATGATTGCGTCAGGATGGGACACGAAGCAGGGATCACGGCCTTCATTCAGCCAGGCGGTTCTATTCGTGACAAAGATTCGATAGACTATTGCAAGCAAAATAATCTCGCCATGGTCATGACCGGGATGAGACATTTTAAACACTGAGCCCCCAAACCCCTAAAGGGGGCTTGACAAAAAATCAATGTCAATATTTGCATGAAACTTCAGCTAAGGTACCAGAGTTCACAAGTCTATAGCCAATGTGCCGCCGGACGAAGCTTTAGTGCAAGCACTAAGGATTTAGGAGGGTTTTTATGTCTCTTTTCGATATAAATAAAACTCTATTACAAACAAGCGACTCGTTGAGGCAATTGTCGGTGCTCAATCCTTTAACCATCCGCAAAAAAGGAACAAGAGCAAAAGCATTATTTGCCCTGTCAATGGTTTGTTTCTTATGGGGCACTACCTGGTTGGCATCAAAGCAGGGTGTAAAATATATGCCTGCTCTTCAATTGGCAGGCATCAGGCAATTCCTCGGAGGCTCCTGTTATGTTATTTTCTTTTTAATAAAGGGATTTTCGTTGCCCAAAAAAAAGGAATGGATACCGATCCTTGTTCTTGCCGGGTTAAATTTTTTATTGAGCAATGGATTAACAACCTGGAGCGTGAAATATATTTCTGCAGGACTTGCGGCGATCATCGCTGCGATATTTCCTTTGTGGTTGGTAGTGATCAGTCTCTTCACATCAAAATCGAAAATTTCTTTGAAGCCCGTGATCGGACTTCTTATTGGCTTCGCTGGCGTATGTGTCATTTTTTACGAACACCTTCAGGATTTCCTTAACGAAGATTTTCAATTTGGCATTATACTATCACTGCTTGCTACCTGGAGTTGGGCGTTTGGTACGCTCTACACAAAAAAACAGGCGGCCAATTTCAATCCTTATTTCAGTCTGGGTTTGCAAATGCTGATCTCTGGTTTTTCATTGATCGTACTTACGAACCTTACTCACCAGGCCGCTCCTTTAAGAGCGATCCCCTGGCAATCATGGGCAGCGATCGGTTACCTGGTTGTTTTTGGTTCCGTGATTTCCTTTATTGCGTACCTATATGCATTACAAAATCTTTCCGCAGAACAGGCGTCACTGTATGCTTACGTAAATCCGATCGTTGCTGTGCTACTGGGATGGCTAATGCTTGCTGAAAAACTTACAATTTTTATTGCTGTTGGTGGCGCAATTACATTGCTTGGAGTTTATCTTGTTAACAAGGCCTACAAAATTCCTTCACCGCGAATGCCTGAGACAGAAGGAGTTTAAGAATGGACCGAAGAAACAAATTGCTCATAAACTTCTCTCCAGCCGCTGAACAGTTTGTCAGTGCCAAGAAAGGTATTGTGCCAGATGGTGATTAATGTTCCATTCACAGACTTTACAACATCATAGTAATGCTTTAGTTCGTCTGCAGTTTGTGACGGCGAAAACTTTTGTTCAAAAAAAGAATTCGCGTCCATAAAGCAAAAAGGATATAGCAGCAGCCTGGTTTGCTCTTCCTTTTCCAGGTCGTACCAATAAAACGGTGACGCCACAGAGGCACGAAAACCGTTGATGCTTCCATAACCCATAGAAAAATCACATTGAATTCCTAAACTGATTAACTCCCGGTAGGTATGTGGCAATGTGAACCTGATAAAATGCTGCCTCGAGGAATTGATTTGCTTGCCGGTAACGTGGCCGAGCTTCAAAATCTCAAATTTGAGTTTGTCGGGATCATCGCCACTTTGCCAGGAAGGATGAATGCCTACCGGGTATTGTTCGCCGTGTCGCTGAATTAAATCCTCCATTGCCTTTACTGATGGCAAAATATTCTTGTCATATTTTTCTGTTTTGTGGGCGACGAGAAAAAAATACTGAGGCTTCAGATTGTACCGGTGGTTCAATTTGTTCATCCATTCAAAAGAATCGTAGGGATCTTTTTTGTTTCCTGAAAGCACATTCACTCTGTCGGGGATCATTGACCATCGGCCATTGACAATGGATTTGGCCATTCCTCCAATTGTTCTCCACCATTGTTTGTGTTTGTAGGAAAAAGCTTCGTCAATATCGTACGTTGGGATAAACTCGAAGCGTGCGCGGTGAATGGCACATTCGGGGAATTTTTTTTGCAAAGCTTTTCCGAAATCTTCGATCCAGATATTTATTAATGGTAAGCGCAAAAAATTTTCTTTAAAAGCTAAAGAGTTCTCATGAGCATAGCGGCCATATTTATCTTTTTGATGCGGCAGATATTCCTCATAACGGCTCAATAAATAAAAGCTCGCTGCGAAGATGTCAAATGGAAGATCCCCTCCAGTTCTGAAGAAGGCTTTGTGACCGTTTGTTTCAAAACATTGAATGTTGTGATCTGCGATTCCTTTTTCAAATAACAACCCTGCACTCTGAACCCTTAACTCGGCCCCAGTAATGTCACCTCTGCTATAATTGATCTTGGGTCCCCGGTAGTTAGAAAAAAAATACTCGTCAGTTGTTAGTTCAAATGGCCTGCCCAACAACTGATTTCCTATAAAATCAGCGGTGTATTTTAATCGCCGTGTAGCGGTATGGCAGTACAAAAGCATTTTCAGAGTTTCCGTAAGACATAATAATCTGTCGCTGCGGTTTCTTTGAATTTCAAAATGGTAAAAAGACTTCGTACGAATTTTTCAAAATCTTTTCTTGTGGGTATAGGATAGGGGTGTTCTTCTCTTGCCAGAAAAAAGGAAAAGTTCTGTGTGATTTTTCTTCTCAGCCTGTTATTCAACTGCGAGGTGAATCTTTTTTTTACGTGAGGAAGGGAAACGATCAAAACAGCACTGGGCAACGAAAGGGAATGCAGTTCACTTAAAAATTGTTTGCGGGTGGAAGGCTTAACGTGTTCTACGACATCAAATAAAACAATCTGTGAAAATTGACTCAATGAAACGTTTGCGACTTCACCCTTCGAAAATCTGCCCGTTAAGTTGTGGCGCCGAAAAAGCTCGTTTGCTATTTCAATAAAAATTCCGCTGCTATCAAAACCAGTTACGGAAAAACCTTTCTTTGCCAGAATCATTGCGTGTCTTCCAAAACCACACCCTGCATCGAGAACAGGAAGTTCACTGGAGAAATATTCCTCAACGAGCGACGTTTGTTGCCTGGTTCTTTCTACCATCTCCTTATAAACCCGGCCTTTTTCTTGATAGTCGGTAGTCCATAGTTCCGGCTCGGGACAGCTCAATATCTCCGGTCTATATATTTTGCCAAAATGATTATAATACTCGACCTGGTTAGACATGTTGGAAAAATTACAACGGGCAGAGGATAATCTTGAGTTGACATGAAAGAAATTCTTCAACGGGACCCATGTTTTTCCCTCCATAGCTGGTTAAATGATTTTTTGGGAAACTCCATATCACTCCGCTGTTTTTTCCAATCGGGCAGAAATTTATTTATTGCCCAATTTTTCATTTTGTTGCCTGCCATGTTCATAAACTTTCGGTGCAGCATTGCCTGTTTCCAGATTTTCCATGCCATTCGTTCTCCAAAAGGACTGTCACCTTCGTCAACAGATTCATGGCGGTTTTCCAGCAATAGCTCGTGCAAATTAATTTTCACGGCGCACACTTCGGTGCAATTTCCGCAAAGTGAGGAAGCATAGCTCAGATGCTTCCACTCATCCATATTTTTCAAATGAGGAGTGATAACAGATCCTATTGGCCCGCTGTACGCCGTACCATATGCGTGGCCCCCAATATTTTTGTATACCGGGCAGGCATTCAAACAAGCACCGCAACGAATGCAATACAAACTCTCTCTTGTTTTCGCATTTGCCAGGATGTTCGTGCGGCCGTTGTCAAGCAATATCACGTACATGTCTTCCGGTCCATCAGTCTCTCCGGGTTGTTTTGGTCCGGTAACAATAGTGTTGTAAACTGTTATTCGTTGGCCCGTTCCATATGTTGCTAACAAGGGCCAGAACAAACCAAGATCAGTAAGGCAAGGAATGATTTTTTCAATTCCGGTAATGACAATATGCGTCTTTGGCCAGGCGCAACTTAACCTCGCATTGCCTTCATTTTCGGTAACAGCAATAGCTCCAACATCAGCAATAATAAAATTAGCGCCGGTGATTCCTATTTCTGCCCGCGTATATTTCTCACGAAGTGTTTCCCTTGCAACAAGCGTCAGTTGCTCCGGGGTCAGATTGGGATCTGTTCCTAATTTTTCGGAAAAAAGTTTCGCTACGTCCTCTTTGCTTTTGTGCATAGCCGGCGTCACAATATGATAGGGCGGTTCATCATCCAACTGCTGAATATATTCTCCAAGATCTGTCTCTACACTTTCAATGTTATGTTCTTGCAAAAATTCATTCAGGTGAATTTCTTCCGTCACCATGCTTTTACTCTTGACAAGCGTTCGACAATTTTTTTCCTGGCAAATTTTTAGGATCTCTTCGCAGGCCTGGTCCGCTGTTTCCGCCCAAATCACTTTTGTGCCCCGCCTGGTAATGCCGGTTTCAAATTTTTCCAGTTGCCGGTCGAGTGATTCTATCGCTTTCCATTTTATATTCTTCGCCTTCTCTCTGGCAAGGTTCACGTCAAGAAACTGTTGTTTACCCGAAGGAACAACCGCATTGTACCGGCCAATATTAAAATTAATTTTCTGCCGATGATCCTTGTCAGCAGCTTTTACACTACTTTTTGAAATAAAATCAGTTGCTCTTTCTTTCAAGAAATAATTTTTATTGTCAGCTTACGAAACGCCCTTATTTGTTCAATTTTTCTTTTCGTTGTTTCTTTCTAGCGACCGTATCAAGTGCTTGATAAAATTCTTTTCCATATTTCCTGATCACTGCCTCTTTCAAAAACTCATAAGTGGATACCTGCAATTTTTTTCCCAATGCACACGCAGGATTACAAAGTTTTTCTCTTGGTTCATAGTTCATCTTCTCATAGTCTCCATTCTTGCCTCTTTTTGTGATAATCGGGAACAGGTGACAACTGACGGGCTTCTTCCAAGCTATCTTACCATCAGAATAAGCTTGCTCAAATGCACATTTAATGATACCATCCTTGCCACGAATGCCGTATACGCATATTTCTGAATCAGTCGGCAAGGTTGGTGTTACCCAGCCAAATTCGCGATGATAGACATATTTCCCGTTCTTCTCAATTTCATCGATAGACGCTTCGGACAAGTATGGCTTTACTTGCTCATACAATTCCAGGATTATATCGAGCTCATCGTCCTCAAGAGGCGCACCAGCATCTCCATCTTCACAGCAGCCACCCCTGCATTTTGCCAGGTCACAGACAAATTGTTTCTCGACAATTTCATCACTCACAAGAACATTATCGATTACAATCACAGTAAAAGGTTTGCGGCAAAATTAGGTTTTTATTGCGCAGGCTGTGACTCCATCATGCCGGTACTTTAAATCTCTCCTTACATTTATATACACAAAGCTTACCAGCATGAAAAATCTATACACACTGCCTTTCTGCATCATAAGTTTGATTGCCTTCTCTCAAAACGACGTGAAGCAAATTCAGCTCCGTGATTTTCATTTGCAATCTACCGCGATCATCACGGACGAGGGTTCGACCATATCGACTCCGCAATACGAATCAAAGAATTATTGGTTTCCTGTTAAGGTTCCATCCACCATTCTTACCGGTCTCGTGGCCAATAAAGTTTACCCCGACCCTTACATCGGCATGAACAATATGCTGATCCCCGATGCATCGGATTCATTTAATCGTCAATATCACCTGGAGCAATACAGTTATTTGCCCAATGAGCCAAATCCCTGGAAAAAACCTTACTGGTACAGAACAACTTTTTATGTGCCTCCCAGTGACCGAGGGAAATTTTTCCAGCTCATTTTCAAGGGCATCAATTACCGGGCGGATGTTTGGCTTAATGGAAAACAACTGGCAGATTCGTCTCAGATGGCCGGCATGTTTGCCGAATACAGCTTGAATGCAGGCAGTGCAATAGATGCTGGCGCAACAAATGTTCTTGCAGTTAAAATTTATCCGCTTGATTTTCCTGGCTTGCCTGCTCATCCACAGCTAACCGCATTGGGGGATTTCTATAATAATGGTGGTGCTAATGGCGACATTGGCAAAAATATCACCATGCTTTGTTCTGTTGGCTGGGATTGGATACCCGAAGTGCATGACAGAAATATTGGGATCTGGCAGCCTGTTTATTTGCGCACTTCAGGACGAGTGATCATACAGCAGCCGCAAATCATCGCGCAACTACCACAGCTTCCCGATACAAATATTGCAAGCCTGTCATTGAATTTGACAATGGTCAATCATAGCAATACCGCTGCAAATGGAAAACTAAGAATTACGATCACGCCGGAAACATTTTCGGGTAGCGCATTCACTGTTGAACAAAATGTTTCTATTTCAGCCAATGATTCAAAGAATGTAAATCTCACCAGTAAAGACACAAAGCAATTCACCATTCGGAAACCGCATTTGTGGTGGCCAAATGGATATGGCAGTCCTGATCTTTATCGCATGCGCATTCAATATCTGGATGGCAGCGAAATTTCTGACGATACTTCTTTTTTATTTGGAATACGCACAGTCAGTTCAAAAACTGCAACTGTAGCAGGCTGGTTGCGTCGAGACTTTTACGTGAACGGAAAACGTGTCCATCTTGTGGGCGGGGCATGGGTGCCCGACATGATGTTGAACCGTGATTCATTGAGAAATGATTATGAATTGCGGTTGTGCAGAAATGCAAATGTAAATCTTGTGCGCATCTGGGGAGGCGGGCTTGCAGAAACTGATGATTTTTATGAATTAGCCGATCGCTATGGATTAATGGTGTGGCAGGATTTCTGGGTAACCGGTGACACGCATGGCGAATTCAACGGCTCGAAAGATTATCCGCCTCGTGGTGACATTTATGTGCACAATATAATCAGCTCTATTCTTCGCATACGCAATCATGCGAGCCTGCTTGTGTGGACAGGAGGCAATGAAGGGCATGCACGCGAAGAACTTTATAATGCTATGCGTAATAATGTGGCCAGGTTGGACGGGACACGACCATTCATCCCAAGCTCATCAGGGTTTGCGAGATTGCCTGAAGGTTGGAAAGGTTCATGGCCCGATGATCAGCTATCGGGCGTGTACAGTGGTGGTCCTTATGCCTGGCAGGACCCGGCGCAATATTATAAGTTAGCAAATAGCGGAAGAGATTGGGTGTTTAAAGATGAGACAGGCCTTCCTTCACAACCGCCGTATGCCTCACTTTCTAAAATTATTGCTAACCTGGTTCCGGATACATCTCTGCCCTATCCTCTCAATAACACCTGGGGCTATCATGACGCCTGCTCCGGCAATGGTCATTATGAAACATACTACAAAGCGATGAAAGATCGATATGGTGCCCCGACCAGCATGAAAAATTTTTGCGATAAAATGCAGTTAGTAAATGCTGATGGTTATAGGGCAATCTTCGAAGCGGCGGCACATAAGTTAAACGAAACAGGTGGCGTAATGCTTTGGAAATTGAATGCGGCATTCCCAAGCGTAGCATGGCAGGTCTATGATTGGTACCTTGAGCCCAACGCAGGCTATTATTTTATGCAAATGGCCTGCGAGCCCGTACATGTTCAACTGAATCTCGATGATTCGATGGTTGCAGTAGTCAATCGTAGCTACCGGTCCCATTCTAGCCTGACAGCAACTGCAGATGTGCTTGATGTAAATGGAAAGTCGCTGCATCATCAATCGACAAAATTGGACTGCGATACAACGTCGGCAAAAGAAGTAATGCCGATGTCAGCAGTGCTTGCGAAAGAGCAAGGTGTTGTATTTGTTGTTTTGCATTTGACCGATGCTATGGGAAAGACGATCTCTCAGAATATCTACTGGCTTCATCCAAAATATGATTACACGTCTTTGTCTCAAATGAAACCGGCTAATGTGCGGGTCAAGCTATTGGGCTCGGTAAAAGAAAAAGCAAATTACAAGTACACATTGCAGTTCAGGAACGCTTCTGACCAGCTGGCATTTTTTCTCAATCCTCAATTGTCATTGAATGAGGAGGAAATAACGCCTTGTTTTTGGAGTAAGAACTATTTCTCATTGTTACCTCATGAAACCATTGCAGTAACGGTAAGCTGTCCCTTAGCCAAACTGGGCGGAGTGTCACCGATGCTTATAAGTTCAGGATGGAATGTTGAAAAAAGTGGAATGAAGTTGAAATGAGAAGTGTGCTTTTGAACAGCCTTTTATTTCCATTTCAATGAATTGATCAAATGAAAAAGATCTTGTTTTAAAAAATCATTTACGATGCTGATTGAATCCTCGTTCGGGGTAGCAGCGAAATACAACGCCCCTCTCAGAAAATGTTTGGTGGAATCAGTAAGGAAAAATTGGTTCGCGGTGGCGGTGTTTCCTGCCAGGGTGAAATACGTTCCATGGACGTTGCCGGGGGTCACAATTTCTGAATCTTCGATGGCAGAAGCCTTATAAGTGTGTTGTTTGTACGACATTTTAAAAGCATCATTCACCAATGAATCAAATTTATTCTTTCCAATTTCTTTGTAGCTGATGTAAACGCGTGCAGCAAATTGTGGAAAATCAATGTTGATCCACCAGGGATTCTCTGGCTTGCTTTCAAAAAATGTTGTGTCTTTGATAATGGTGGAGTAGACCGGGTACTCAAATGCGTAAGGATAACCGGGTTGATCAAATTTTCGGTAAGCTTTTTCAGGGAAATCGATTCTAAAATAACCCCTTTTCTTTCCTAATGTATAATCGCTATTGCAACTGAAGAGAATAAACAAGAAAGTGGAGAGAAATATTTTATGAAACCGGCGTCTCATCTATTCCTCCAGTTGATTTTTAATTGTCACCTTTACCGCCATAATACGATTCTTATCGACTTCTAAAACAGTAAAATCGAAATCGCCACAGCTTATCACGTCATTGAGCCTGGGAAATTCTCCCGCGAGTTCCAGAACCAATCCTCCGATCGATTCACTATCACCTCTCACCCTGTCGAACGTATCCGGGGCCAGGTTCATTGCGCGACACATGTCATGGATCATTGTTTTTCCCACAAATACATAGTTAAACTCATCCAGTTTGCGGTTACCGGTTTCGTCTTCGTCAAATTCATCTTTAATGTCGCCAATAATTTCTTCCAAAATATCTTCAAGAGTTACGATGCCACTTGTCCCTCCAAATTCATCTACCACGATCGCAAAATGGATATGCTTATTTTGAAAATCCCGCAACAGGTCCTCTATCAATTTTGATTCAGGAACAAAGTAAGGTTGTCGTATCAGGGGGTGCCAATCGAAGTCCGAAGGCTGGTTAAGATGGGGAATGATATCCTTTGTATTTAGGATTCCAACAACTTCGTCAAGATTGTTTTGGTAAACGGGCAATCTTGAATAATGGAGTTCTTCAATTTTCTTAACAACGTCGGAAAAAGGGATATGGTGCTCAATACCATTCACGTCGAGCCTGGAGCGCATGATCTGCTTCACTGAAATGTTTCCAAATTTCTCAATTCCTAAAAGAATATTTTTTTCTTCAACAGTTATTTCGTCAGATTTATCAAGCTCCTGTATGCCTGACGTCTGAATTCGATTAGCGCCCAGCCTTTGTCCAAGACCGTCCGCTACGGAAACCATCCAACGGCTGATTCGTCGTAACAACAAATGCAATGCCTCAATGATAAACACTGAGCCATAAGCAAATCGGAGATTATTTTGAGTGGCCCAAACCTTGGGCAATATTTTTCCAAAAAAGACGACCATAAATGCAATGACAATTACTCTCAGGATTACTTCGATAACGAAATCAAAGCGGCTGCCAACGACTTTTACTTGTCCGTAGGGAAGATATTGATTGAATAAAAAATTAGCCAACACGATTATGCAGATATTCATGAACGTCCCGGCAATGAGCATGGAGGTGAATACCTCCTTTGGTTCTTCGAGCAGATCAGTGATCCTTTTTGCAGCCGCATGTTGTTTTGTCTTAAGCATATTCACATCTTTGCTGTTCAGCGAAAACAAGGCTACTTCGGCGCCCGATACAACGAAGCTGAGGAGTAATAAGGCCAACAAAGCGATCACTAAAAACGTGGTACCCTGCGGTGTAACACCGAGCAAAATAGAAGGAAGATGATCTGTAAAATTTGAAATGGCCGAAGGGCTATCCAAGGGAATGTGGTTTTATTGAACAATCCAATCAGAAAGGCAGGTCGTAAGGCCTGCCTGTGATTAGTTACTTGCAAATTTATAGATTTAAAACTTGTCACTTAAAAGGGTAAGTCGCCGCCGCCCTCCGGCGGAACTTCAGCATTGCCTGCGCCACCTTCAATGCTACTGTGATCGGCGGGCATCGAAGAGGAAGTTCCCTCGGTTCTCTTGTCAAGCATGATAAGATTATCGCCGACAACTTCTGTGGCGAACTTGCGATTACCTTCCTTATCCTCCCAGCTTCTGGTACGCAAACGGCCTTCAATGTATACGAGGCTTCCTTTGTGTAAGTACTTTTGAGCCAGCTCAGCTAAACCACGCCATAGCACTACGGTGTGCCATTCAGTTTGCGAAACGAGCTTACCTGATCGATCTTTAAATGTTTCTGTTGTTGCCAGTGGAAATTTCGCTACTCCAATGTTTCCTTCCAGGAATTGCACATCGGGATCCTTTCCTAAGTTGCCAATGAGCATTACTCTGTTTACGCCTCTCATACGATTTCGTTTTCGGTTAAAAATTCATCTACGGGTGAATGCTCACTAAAATTAAATTTTTTAGGTGGAAATATAAATTTTTTTACGAGGCATCCTTTTGGTCGTTCATTTGTTTTGCAGGTACTGATTAATGAATTTGGGGAAAGCATAATCCTTCATTTTTTTTTCATTAACCCACACCACGTCTGCGGGCAGTTTTGATTTTTGAGAAAGTTTTATTTTCATAAACCTTCCCTTAATAAGTTGGTGAGAAAGTTGTTGGCGAAAAATTGGTGAAAAAGCCATCACGCTAAACCCATTCGTCTGAAGCCAGCCTTTCTGTTTCACTTTCCGTAGTAATTCAGTTTCTTTCAATTCGGAATCAGCCTCAACTAATAAAAACTCAAAAAGGTTGTGCCATATATCTTTTTCTATTCTCTGCCGGATAGCAAATCTTCCACGATACTCCATAAGTATATAGTTCAGCCATCTCCTTTGTACTAAAGGTTTTTTGCTTTTTACAGGAAAGGAAAAAATCCTGTCGTTCAGGAAGGCTTTACAAGATTTATTGAAAGGGCATTGCTCACAAATGGGTATTGGCTTGCAGATAACAGCGCCAAAATCCATGAGAGCCTGGTTGTACAAACCGGGCTTTTCCTTATCGAGTAATTTATTGGCGAAGTGGTTGAAAAATTTTTTTCCTTCCGCGGAATCAGTAGGCTTATCGACGGCAAAGATTCTTGCAATGACGCGGAACACATTTCCGTCCACGACGGCACGCCGTTCGTTAAATGCAAATGATGAAATGGCCGCGGCTGTGTATGGACCTATTCCTCTTAACCTCTTTAGGGAGTCATAATCCCGGGGAAAATTTCCGCTCAAGTCCCCGGAAATATGCCTTGCCGTTTCGATCAGATTCCTGCACCTGGTGTAATATCCCAGTCCCTCCCAAAGCTTGTAGATTTTTTGATCCGGCGTCCTTGCCAGCGCATGAATATCGGGAAATGCTCGAATGAAATTCTCATAATATTTTAATCCTTGCTCCACTCTTGTCTGTTGTAAAATGATCTCGCTCACCCAGATCTTATAGGGATCTTTTTCGCCCTTCCACGGCATTTTTCGTGTATTGCTTTCCTTATTCCATTTTAGTAGGATCTGAGAAAATTTGAAGGACTTTGGTCGTTGCGTCGCCACGCAGGTTAAGTTTTTTTCTTATGTAAATAATTTCGAAAATAACCTGGTTAATTTAGGCAGAAAATTTTTTCTATCTATTCTATTGACAGTCATGTAATTTTATCATACATTGTTGTGTAAAACCAACCAATTATGAGAAAAGCTGACTTGGTTAATCAAATTTCTGAAAAGACTGGAATACCCAAGGTAGATGTTCTGGTAACACTCGAGACCATGTTTAAGGAAGTAAAAGAGTCTTTAGCTAAAGGTGAAAACATTTACATTCGGGGATTCGGCAGTTTCATAACCAAAAAAAGAGCTGCAAAAATAGGTCGCAATATAAAAAAGAATATTGCAGTTCACATTCCAGAGCATTTTATTCCTGCATTCAAGCCAGCCAAAGAATTTGTTGCCGATGTGAAAAAATTGAGCACGGACACTGTTCCAACGCCCGCTCAACCCGAGAGTGAAATGTAATGCCACCGCCTTAAGACCCTCCCCTGAATCTTAATTCCATCGCCAATGGGCTAACATGACGTGTATGTGTTTTTGCGGCAGATTTAGACTATTCTTTTCAGTGGGCAATTACTTTCAGATAACTTTGCGCTGCCAAAGGATTTACAATGGAATCATTGGTTTATAAGAATTTTCTATCGTGAAAAGACCTCAGTGGATCACACTAGCCATCGCCGTATTCCTGGTTGTTATACTTTACAAATTCGGACGCATAGTGCCGGAAAAGAAGCCTGGTCTTGCTGCTCAGCCCGAGGCAGCAGAAAATGTTCTGTCTACGGACAGCATCCTGGTACAAGCGAAGAAAAAATTGTCACCTGATCAGGTTTCAAGACTAAACGCTCTTGAGCATTCTATCGTGCGAGGGGACGTAAAGGATCAGCAATTAAAGGTTTATCATCAGCTCGCTCATTTCTGGGCCGACTCCGGGCGGGTTTTTGAACCTTACGCCTGGTATGAATCTGAAGCCGCAAGATTGGAAAATTCAGAAAAAAGCCTCACCTTTGCCGCCCACCTGCTTTTACAAAATCTGCGAGGTGAAAGCGATCCGGCTTTGCGAACATGGAAAGCGGTCCAGGCAAAGGACCTCTTCGAAAGATCTTTGAAAATCAATCCGAACAATGACTCTTCAACGGTCGGCCTGGGTGCCTGTTTTATTTTTGGAGGCATATCCGCGACGCCAATGGAAGGCATCATGAAGGTCAGAGCAGTGTCTGAAAAAGATAGTAACAATATTTTCGCACAGGAAGTATTGGGACACGGTTCTATGATCTCGGGGCAATATGACAGAGCTATTACCCGTTTTGAGGCCGTCTTTCGACTGTCAAAAGAAAATATTGACACACGATTGGAAGCCTGCCTGATGCTCGCGGAGGCTTACGAGAAAAAGGCTGACAACTCCGCGGCAATAGACTGGTATGACAAGAGCCTGAGTCTGATCAAAAATGAAGACGTGAAACAGGAAGTGAGAAAACGGATTGAGGAATTATCCAAAGGAAGCCGTTTGGATGACAAGTAAACACAAACAAAATATTAGTTAACCTTATTAAACGAAAACGAAACAAAAAAAATTATTGAGATTATGCCTTGTGGTAAAAAGAGAAAGCGTCATAAAATTGCGACGCACAAGCGTAAGAAAAGATTGAGAAAAAATCGTCACAAGAAGAGGAACAAATAGGTACCTCTTTGCAGCAGGATATATCCCGATATATTCGATCTGATTTATCCTGCTAAAATGATTGTTGCCGTACTGTTGCACCCACGCCCCAATTTGCTCTCAAGTAGTCCTTTCGGATGAACCATATCCTACAAAGTATAGCCCTGCATGACGTACGGTTTCGGATCAATCAGCATATCTGATGTTTCATTATTTATTAAAGCTGTTCTGATGTGAACAAAGAATTAATTATTAATGCTGTTCCCCAGGGCGTGGAAATAGCCTTGCTGGAAGATAAAAAACTGGTAGAATTACATAGCGAAAAAAACGACGCTCGTTTTGCCGTGGGTGACCTCTATCTTGGGAAAGTAAAAAAACTAATCCCCGGTTTAAACGCAGCGTTCGTTGACGTCGGTTTTGAGAAAGATGCCTTTCTGCATTACACGGACCTAAGCCCTTATGCCCGCTCTTTATTGAAGTTTACTCAAATGTCGATGAATGACAAATCGCCGGGAGGCCTTGATTTTGGAAAATTTGAAAATGAAGCTGAGATCATAAAGACAGGGAAGATAAATGAAGTGCTGGGCGGGAAACCTAATATTCTCGTACAAATATTAAAAGAGCCCATTGCCGCAAAGGGACCACGACTAAGTTGCGAGATCTCATTGCCGGGCCGGTTTGTGGTGATCACTCCATTTAATAATATCGTTGCCGTATCAAGAAAAATTCACTCTTCAGAAGAAAGAAAGAGACTCCAAAAAATAGTTGAGGCAATAAAGTCAAGAAATTTTGGCGTCATTGTTCGGACTGCTGCTGAAGGAAAAAACACAGCTGAGCTGCATGAGGACCTCTCCATGCTCACAGAAATGTGGAAGGCGATCCAGGAAAATCTGAAAGGTGCGGTGGCTCCAAATAAAATTTTGAGTGAGCAAACGAAAACAACAAGTATACTTCGCGACCTGCTGAATGAAGATTTCAACAAGATCGTTGTGAACGATCGCAATATTTTCAATGACGCGAAGACTTACATTCAACGTGTTGCACCAGAGAAGGCCGATATTGTAAGTTTTTACCAAAATGGCGCGCCCATTTTTGACTCGTTTGGAATTACAAAACAGGTTAAGGCCTCATTTGGGAAAACAGTCAATCTTAACAGTGGTGCCTATTTAATTATTGAGCATACTGAAGCCTTGCATGTGATTGACGTGAACAGCGGTTATAAAAGTGTTGGCAACAACCAGGAGCAAAATGCACTGGAAACAAATCTCGAGGCGGCTGAGGAAATTTCCAGGCAATTAAGGCTTCGGGATATTGGTGGAATTATAGTCGTTGATTTTATTGACATGAAACTTCCTGAGAATAAGCGGAAGCTTATGGAAAAAATGGAAGAATTCATGAGGCCTGACCGTGCCAAACATGCTGTGCTGCCCATATCGAAATTCGGTTTGATGCAGATCACGCGCCAGAGGATGAAACCGGAGATGAACATCAATACGCAGGAAGTTTGTCCAAGCTGTAACGGTACCGGAAAAATCTCATCGACCCTTTTGCTTGAAGATGAAATTGAAAAGAACTTAAGTTATCTTATTACTCACAAGCACAGTAACCTTACAATAGTAGTTAATCCTATTATTTACGCATATTTGACCAAAGGGTTTATGTGGAAGAAAAAGATATCACGGTGGAGAAGCAAATTCAAGCAAAAAATAAAGATAGTTTCAAACACAAACTAACTATCATCTTACCGAGTTTCGTTTTTTTGACCAGCATGAAGAAGAAATAAAAATTTAGCCTGCTTTGTTAATTTTCCTTGGTTGTATGTGTAGCGTTATAATGAGTTAAAAAATGAATGACATCCTCTTCTTTTTTGAGATCAATCTTCTTTTCATCGATCCAGCCAGCATAATTGGACGCAGAGGGGAGAAGCTTAATGATATTGTCTTTATTGAGGCGTTTGATCTTTTC
>VBAQ01000047.1 GCA_005883765.1 Bacteroidota bacterium | reverse complement strand
CCGGATTTAAGACCTGCATATAACCATTTTCATTTTTATTGGTCACAGCCATGTTAGAATTATTCGCAAGAAATAAGATCGAATCTTTGTCAAGGTCGAAAATAATTTTATCGACACTTTGCTCAACTAACACTCTCTCTTCACCATCTTTTAAAAAATGAATTTCATTGGTGACTAGATTCAACCGAATTGAGGCAGAATAAATTT
>VBAQ01000212.1 GCA_005883765.1 Bacteroidota bacterium | reverse complement strand
ACTTTTTCTGAAGGTTTTAAGATCATACAATTCCCAAGTGCAATAGCATTTGGGATCGTCCAGTTAGGAACCATGCTCGGAAAATTAAATGGAACGATGGAGGCAACAACGCCGAGAGGCACATGTTCTGTTCTGCATTCCACTCCTTTGCTCACTTCTAAAATTTCACCGGTCACTAATTGAGGCAGTGAGCAGGCAAACTCAGTCAGCTCAATACTCTTTTCAATCTCCGCAACTGCTTCGTTATACGTCTTTCCATTTTCTTCCTGAACCAGCTCGGCCAGCTCTTTCAGATTTTTTTCAAGTAAATATTTATATCGAAAGAAAACCTGTACTCTTTCTTTTATCGGGAACTTGCTCCAGATCGGAAAAGCGGCCTTTGCAGCCCTTACCGCCTCATCAAGATCTCTTGTGGTCGACATCGGAACGGTAGACAGAAAGTTCCCATCGATAGGTGAAATCACATGTAGCTTCCTTTCTGAAGAAGCATTTACAAATCCTCCATTTACAAAATTTTGGACAGCGGGGTATTTCATCAGCAGGCTATTATTTGTGACTGAATTTACTGAAATAAAGCACCTATAAATATAATCAAATTATAAAACTGGCTGGAACTTGAGAACTTGTTCTATGCACCTGTAACTTTGACCACATGAAAACATTTTTTATCGTAACATTTCTGTTATTTGTGGCTATCATACATGCGCAAGAGATCAAATCTGTTAAGGTTACTGAGCTCTCGAAGACTATTCAAGAAAGCAAAACTCCCTTGATCGTAAATTTCTGGGCAACGTTCTGCGTGCCTTGCATCCAGGAAATCCCCTACTTCCAGGAATTGACCCAGCAATACAAATCAAAGAATGTTTCCCTGATATTTGTTAGTCTTGACCTGAAGGAGGCCTATCCGGCCAAGGTGACCGCAATGGCCAAAAAACTAAAACTTGCTTTTCCTGTGATGTGGCTTAATGAAACCAACGCAGACTATTTCTGTCCTAAGATCGATACAAGCTGGACAGGAGGAATGCCATCAAGTCTATTTGTAAACAATGCCACGGGTTATCACAAATTTTTTGAAGATCAACTTTCCAAAGAAAAATTGGAAAAAGAAATACAGGAAATGATAAAGCCCAGGTAAATCCGAGATCCGATCCCGATAGCTATCGGGACCGAAATTCGAGAGTTGAAACACGGGATTCGGGATTCGAAATTAGTCTTCGTCACTTGGCTGCTGGTAAAGCTTCGGCAACAAATAGAGAAATACGACTGTTGCTCCTAAACTGATAATGGCGAGAATAATGCCCATCGGGCTTTTTACAGCAATGCTGCCGGTAAGGCCGTAACTGATCAAAGCAAAAAAAATAATGGTGAGCAGGCGAATGATGATAAGAAGGAGATTCATAAGCCGGTTTTTATCCCGATATGTCGGGAAAGTTAAGCAATGGAGGTGGTTAACAAAATTGTGATGCAACCGATAAAATTTTCCATAAAATTTTTTGAAGAAGTGTTCAAAGGGAAAATTATGGCTCGCTGTGTTCCGAGACGACCTCTGCCGGCCTTGTAATAAACGGTGAATGGAAAACATAAGTAATGAGAAGACCAAGGAGACATCCCGCCAAAACTGAAGCCACTCGTTCCAGGGCAACATCCCAAATATGCTTGCCACTTTCATGAAGAGTAACAATGATGCTTGCCGCCAGCGCCGAACGGGTTGGATTTTCCAGTTTTGCAAAATAACAGGTCACAACCGTGATGGCAGCGGCGCCGGCCACCATGATGACCGTCATGGGATGTAATAACAACATGATCAGTCCGGCACCCGCTCCGATGAAGTTTGCTTTTAGGCGCGCCATGGCAAGTGTCAAAGCATCTTTGCCGTCTGGCGATAAGACGAGGATGGCAGAAATGAGGCACCAGATATAGTCATTGTAGTGTAGTAATTGTGCCAGCAGAAAGGCAATCAATATCGTCGTAACACATTTTGCCGCGTACACGATCAATCTTTTCATGATTCCAGGTTTCTTTCTTTGTATAATACAAAAAATACATGCTCGGGTAAAAATAAAAATCCCGCTTTCGGCGGGATCTCAAAACTGATCACTGGCTCAAACGATCATAGTCTCTTTATGTTGCATCCAACAGACCTCGTTGTTTTGACAGAAACATCTTTACCGGCTAACATTTCATCCATCGCGACACTCAAATGTTTCCGGGTCACTTCAGCAGGTCCGTTCTGATTATCGTCGATAGCGCCATGATAAACTAATTTACCCGCCGCGTTAAATAAATAACATTCGGGTGTCCGGGAGGCACCAAAAGCATTCGCCATTACTGAATTGTTATCGAGCACATATGGCCAGTTATAGGATTGCTCTTTTGCATAATCCTTCATATCAGTATAAGAATCGCCATCGTTCCTGTATCCTTCATTTGAATTTAAAAGGATAACACCGATCTGTTTGGCTTGTGCATACTTGCAAACCCCAACGGTTCGTGATTGATATTTGTGCACGATGGGACACGTGTTACAACTAAACATGACCAATAAGCCGTTTTTATTCATCGCGTCCTTAAAAGAAATTTCCTTTCCGCTGATGTCTTTCATTTTTTTATCAGCATTCGGAATTGCCGCTCCAATTGGTAGAGGCTCGATAGACGTTTTGAACGCAAGAATAGCTGTAAGAGCGATCATGGGTAGAACGGTTAAAAATATCTTTTTCATTATTTATGATTTACACCCCAAAGTTACTGCAAAAATCAGGCTGATTGCTTGCCGCTCGTTTCCTCCCTACGACCGTTTGAAAATGATTTACTCGGGTGAGGCGGAACGAGCGGCCAGTTTCATTCTTTCGTCCGCTTCATGTTTAATGGAATTAATACTCACGTTCAGTTCAAAGCCAATGAGCAATACAAGAGAATTGAAATAAATGAGCAACATCAGTATCAGTATGGTACCAATAGATCCGTACAACTTATTATAATTTGAAAAATGATTGACCCAGAAGGAGAAAAAAATAGTAAAGAGAAATATCAGCGTGGTGGCCAGCACAGAGCCCGGCGTAATAAGTTTCCAACGCTTGTGAACGAATGGAGCGTGCCGGTAAATATAGGAGACAGAGCCGAGGTATAAAAGCACGATCACAAGCCACCTGGCGTAGCCAATGATCTCCCTCACCACAATATTTTTCAGACCGATCCATTTCAGCACTGAGCTCTGCATGATGAGCAGTAAAAGGGACACAAGCATAAGAACAAAAAGAATAGATGTTAGTTGAAGCGCAGTGACGCGGCGCTCAATGGCGTTTCTTTTTTTGAAGCCAACATAATTCTTATCGAAAGCACGCATGATGCCCATCATGGCATTCGATGAATAAAAAAGTGCCAGTAAGAAACCGAGCGATAGGAGGCCGTTTTTTGGATTCTTTATAAAATCGTCGATGAATTTTATGATCGCAGAATTATTTTTTTCACCGGGCACAACGTCCCGGATCAATCCGTGAAGCTGATGGATAAATTCTTTTGAAATCGGAAGATATGGGATCAATGTGCAGAGAAAAATGATGATCGGAGGAACGGCCATTATAAGATTGAATGAGATGGCAGCCGTTCTCTCGGTTAAACCCACTTTGCGAACCTGTTGATAAAAGAATTTAAGTACATCGTAAAGTGGAATGCCATAAAAACCGGGCAAGCGAATTTTTTGAGCCTGCCTCGTAAGCCAGTTAGCCGGGGCAGAGGATGCAATCTTCGTTCGTATATGGGCACGAGAAATCACTAGTCGGTATTTTGTTTTGCTTTCCTGATGGAATCCTGTTTGTTCAGAGCCTCCTGGTACAACTTAGCGTATTTCATGTGGTCCTCATAATTCGATGTAAAAACGGAGCCGCCATTCAAATCACTGTTAGCTACAAAATACATATAATCTGTTTGGGGCGCATTGATCACTTCTTCCAATGTCTCAGGGGAAGGTGTGCAAATTGGACCGGGGGGTAGGCCCTTATTTGCGTAAGTGTTGTAAGGCGATAGGACCGTTAAATATTTTTCATAGATCCTCTTTAATCCAAAATCTTTCATGGCAAACTTTATGGTAGGATCAGCCTGCAAAGTCATGCCTTTGGCCATGCGATTGATATAAACGCTTGCGATCTTTCCTTTGTCGGCCTTTACATTTGTTTCTTCTTCAATGATGGATGCCAGGATGCAGGCCTCCGTGGGTGTGAGATTATTTTTCGCCAGCTTTTGCTTATCATCATCAGTCCAGAATTTTTTTGATGCCGCGTATAATTTGGTGAAAATTTTTGTGGGAGTAGAATTCCAAAAGTAGGTGTAGGTGTTTGGAATAATTGCGCAGGCCCATGTGTTTGTATCAAGATCGTAATGCTTAAGGGAATCATTGTTACTCAGGAAACGGATCATCTGCACTGAATCCGTTTCAAACTCTTTTCCTATTCGTCTGGCAAATTCTTCTTTGGTCCTGAATTTCGTGACCACCAGATCGACAGGTGACTGCTGATCGTTTTTTAGCATGCGCACCAGCGCAAAGACACTCATTCCTTTTTTGATAAAGAACTTGCCTGGCTTTACGGTTTTATATTTTAGTGCTTTGGCAACAAAATCGAACCGGCGAGTGCTGTTGATGATTTTTTGACTTAGCAGGCTTTTTGTTACCGTTTGATAATTTGATCCCGTTCGTATGTAAAAAAATTTTCCTTCGGGTTGTTTTAACGTCGGACCAAAAACTTTCCAGGTGATAAGAATTGCTGCAATGAGAAGAACAAAAAAAATAAATCCAAGTAGTTTCTTCATAGAATCAAATTATGGTTGATTAGTTTGTGTTCAATAGCG
>VBAQ01000207.1:637-6120 GCA_005883765.1 Bacteroidota bacterium | reverse complement strand
TCTATATCATGGCATATGATGAATCACAACCGGGACAGCCACTCTCATTGGAAAATGTTGCCAGGATCGCCAAACCGCATAACATACCCATTCTTGTTGACGCAGCTGCCGAGGTGCTTACCATTCCAAACGTACACCTTCAACGTGGTGCAACAGTTGTCGTTTACAGTGGTGGAAAAGCAATCTGTGGACCACAATGTGCGGGGTTGGTGTTAGGAAAAAAAGATATCCTGATGTCTGCCTGGCAGGCAAGTTCCCCTCATCATGGCCCGGGCCGTGATAATAAAGTTGGTCGTGAAGAAATGATGGGCATGCTGGCTGCCGTTGAAGCATGGGTAAAAAGAGATCATGCAGCCGAATGGAAAACATGGCTTTCCTGGCTGGATAATATCGCACAAAAAGTTTCCAAAATAGAAGGCGTAACCACTTCTGTTTTTGAACCGACAGAATTATCTAACAAATCTCCCGTTCTGAATATTTATTGGGATCCTGCAAAGTTAAACATCACCGGCGAAGAAGTTGCGGAAGAACTCGGCAGAAACAAACCAAGAGTTGCAATAGGTGGTGAAACAAAAGAGGACAAGACTTCGATTAATATTACAACAGGACAGATGCAACCCGGAAATGATAAAGTTGTTGCAGATCGCATATACGCAGTGCTTTCTCAAAAGCGTTCTCCAAAAATTACGAAGATGGTTACGCCAACCGTTAATCTTAGAGGGAGTTGGGATGCAACAATTCAATTCTTCAGCAGTGTCAGTCATCACGCGTTGTTTATTGAACACGATGGAAAATGGATAAAAGGTTTCCATAAAGGAGATTTTAGCGTAAGGGAGTTAACGGGCGTAATAGAAAGTGATACCACGGTAAAACTGCGGAGTGTAGATCGTCGCCCCGGCGATTCGATCACCTTTATTTTTTCAGGGACCATTTCCGGTGATTCAATTGCAGGTTCGATATATATGGGTGAGTATCGCACAGCAACATTTACAGCTAAGCGAACCAGTTACAAAATTCCACCAAAAGAAATAATTGTCCCCGGTGGTCCGCCACTGGCAACATAAGATGTGTGAATAAACATTCTCACTGCTGCAAAAAATTGTTGCAGCACGGGAATGTGACCTTGCTGTTGCAAACGAGACGGTTGCAACGAAAGCTACATGCTTTTCAATTGTTAGATTCAAAAAATTATTAAACATTCTTCGATGTTGCATCAAAAAAAAACAGGGCACACATTTTTTAAAAAGATAACAGCCATCACAGTGATGATGCTCTGTTTTTTTACTGCACATACTCAACAGATAGATATTTTATTGAAAGGCGGACATGTGATTGATCCAAAAAATAAAATTGATGAGCAAATGGACGTTGCCATTACAAATGGTAAAATATTCCAAGTGGCAAAAGATATCATTGCAAAAAATGCAAAGCAGGTGATTGATGTAACCGGGCTGTACGTGACGCCCGGCATTATAGATATGCATGTTCATGCTTTTAATGGAACCGATGTGGATGCCTATATAGCTAATGGTTTAACAAGCCTCCCCCCGGATGGATTTACATTCAGGGCAGGTGTTACAACTGTTGTGGATGCAGGTTCTTCGGGTTGGAGAAATTTTCGGCAATTTAAAAAACAAACGATAGACAAAGCGCAGACAAGAGTGCTTGCATTTCTAAACATTGTTGGCAATGGCATGGTGGGGCGTTTTGAAGAACAGGATACAACTGATATGAACCCACAGCAGACTGCCTACTTGATAAAAAGATTATTTCCCGATATTATTGTTGGTATTAAGGCAGCACATTATTGGGGAGATTTTACGCAGGTGGACCGCGCAGTGGAAGCGGGTAACCTTGCGAATGTGCCCGTAATGGTGGATTTTGGTGAACACCAACCGCCTAATTCCATAGAATCGCTTTTTATGAAGCATCTTCGGCCCGGAGATATTTTTACGCATACATTTTCATACGGTCCGACGGTTAGGGAAACAGTTGTTGATGACAGCGGAAAGGTGAAACCATTTGTGTTTGCTGCACAAAAAAGAGGGATCATTTTTGATGTGGGCCATGGTGGTGGTGCTTTCTCATGGAGACAGGCTGTACCTGCGATGCAACAAGGCTTTCGTCCCAACGTGATCAGCACTGATCTCCACGCAGAAAGTATGAATAGTGGCATGAAAGACATGAGTAATGCAATGTCGAAATTTCTCAATATGGGTATGAGTTTACAGGATGTTATATTGCGGTCTACCTGGAATCCTGCTAATGTAATCAAGAGAACTGATCTTGGAAATTTAAGCGTAGGTTCTGACGCCGATATTGCGGTATTCAATTTGCGTAAAGGAAATTTTGGATTCCTTGATGTACGCAAAACAAAATTGAAAGGCACACAAAAACTGGAAGCCGAATTAACCATACGCGCAGGAAAAATTGTTTGGGATCTTAACGGCATTAGCGCACCATCATGGGAAGAAGAATTGCATAAAAAATAATTGATACGATACTCAATATTTTTCGATGTTTTTAAGAAAATTTTTTGTCGCTGTTCGTGCAGGTGCTGTGAAAAGCTTGTTTGTTTTTTTACCTTTCATTCCTGTCCTGGTACAGGCACAGCAGTATGATCTTTTGATAAAGCACGGGCACGTCATCGATCCAAAAAATAATATTGACGCTCTAAAAGATATTGCTCTTGCAAACGGAAAGATCGCCAAAGTGGACAGCGATATTCCGTCAGCACAGTCAAAGAAAACAATTGATGCAGCCGGATTATATGTGGTACCCGGACTGATAGACATGCACACGCATGTATTCGTAGGAAGCAAGGCAGATAAATTTGCGGATGGTATTTTCAGCGTATCGCCAGATGATTTTACGTTTAAATCAGGAGTAACCACCGTCGTTGATGCCGGCACATCGGGATGGCGCAATTTTCCTTTATTCAAAGAACAGGTGATCGATAAATCACAGACACGTGTGCTTGCATTTGTAAATATTGTGGGATCGGGGATGAGTGGCAAACCCTTGCAGGAAGACATCAATGACATGAATGCAGACTCCGCGGCTCTCGTTGCGGAAAAATATAAAGACATCATTGTGGGCATTAAGATCGGTCATTATGAAGGCAGTGACTGGGCGCCGTTTGACAAGGCATTGGAGGCAGGTAAAAAATCAAATACACCGCTGTTTGTTGAATGTCATCTGCCACAATATAGCCTGGAAGCCCAATTGCAAAAGATGCGGCCCGGGGATATCATAACGCATTCGTATGAGCAGGTTCCTGAAAGAATGCCTGTAGTTGATGAAGAAGGAAAAGTCCGCCCTTTTGTGTTAGCTGCGCAAAAAAAAGGTGTGTTGTTTGATGTTGGCCATGGTGGTGCTGGTTTCTGGTTTAGCCAGGCTGTGCCTGCGTTTCACCAGGGTCTTGCGCCCAATTCGTTTGGCAGTGATCTGCATCGTTTCAGCATGAATGCCGGCATGAAAAGCATGTTGAACATCATGTCAAAATACATGGCTATCGGCATGAGTCTTAAAGACGCTGTCATTCGTGCTACATGGAATCCCGCCAAGTCGATCAAACGCCAAGATCTTGGAAATCTTAGTGAAGGCGCTGTTGCAGACATAACTGTGTTAAGCGTGCAGAACGGAAAATTTGGTTTTGTTGATGCAGGTGGTAACAGGCTCGAAGGCAATCAGAAACTGGAAGCAGAACTAACGATTCGTGCAGGAAAAATTGTTTGGGATCTTAACGGCCTTTCAGCACAACAATGGAAGCAGTAGCTGTGTGATTTTTTGCCGGCCTGGACATGCAATAAAGAATCCGTTGTACTTAGGCTGAATAATTTAGCAGCAGTGAATTGATGAGGGAGAAAATCTACTTAAAGTATTTAAACAGATATGTACCGGCAGAATTACAGGACCAGATACTTTATTGGATTTTTTTTATTCTTAACTGGCATTTGTTTTATACAATGTAAGAGAGGTGCAAAATTACCTGAAGGTGACCCGGGGAATGGCGGCCTTTTTTTGCCTGGAAATTTTGAAGCAGTTGTGGTTGCAGACAGTATTGGCCCGGCACGGCATATTGCGGTGAATGATAATGGAGATATTTATGTGAAACTGCGGTATTCAAAAAAGGGAGAGGGTGGAAACGTGGCACTGAGAGATGTAAATAATGATGGCAAGGCAGATTCCATTGTACATTTTGGAGATTATGATAACGAGGGAAGTCTTTCTAATTGCATGCGTATACACGATGGATATTTATATTATGCTTCCGAACTTGTTATTTACAGGAATAAATTAACGCCCGGCAAACTTATTCCTGAAAGTAAAATGGAAGTAGTATTTACCGAAGAAGATTCCCGCGGCTCACACTGGCATATCACCAAGCCGATTTCTTTTGATGACAAAGGGCACATGTATGTACCATTTGGTGCTCCATCCAATGCATGCCAGGATTTGATAAGAACACCCGGTGGCACGCCAGGCATTGCCGGACTTGATCCTTGCCCCGAACTCGAAAAGTACGCAAGCATCTGGCAGTTTGATGCGAACAAAATTGGTCTCACTCAAAGGGACGGAAAGAAGTTCGCCACAGGAATAAGAAGTGTTGTCGCAATGGACTGGAATAAGGATGATAAAAATCTATACGTAGTAATGCATGGCAGGGATGATCTGCATCTGCTATGGCCAGACAAATTTACGGCATGGCAAAGTGCTGTATTGCCTGCGGAAGAATTTCTAAGGGTTAAAGAGGGAAACAATTTTGGATGGCCTTACAGTTATTATGACCAAATGCAGAAGAAAAATGTTCTTGCACCTGAATATGGAGGCGACGGAAAGATGCCCGCGAGAGACAGTACTCTGCAATTACCAATTATGGGTTTTCCCGGGCATTGGGCACCAAATGATCTGCTGTTTTATGAAGGAGATCAATTTCCTGAACATTATAAGCATGGTGCCTTCATCGCTTTTCATGGTTCCACCAACAGGTCACCGTACCCACAGGCCGGCTATTTTGTTTGCTTTGTTCCTTTTCTAAATGGGGAACCTACCGGTAAATGGGAAGTTTTTGCAGATGGATTTGCCGGCGTCGATCCTATAGTAAATACAAACGATGCTGCTTACAGGCCGATGGGGCTTGCCGTAGGACCTGATGGCTCCTTGTATGTATCAGATTCGAGGAAAGGAAAGATCTGGCGTGTTATGTATAAGGGTGATAAAAAGAAATTTGGCGAGCCCGAGCTGGCTGCAATGGAAAAAAGAAAATTAAATTCTAACATTCGCACGCCCGATGAAATAAAAGATAACCTTTATAATGACAAGCCCATACCAGGAGCCCAGGTGTATCACACGTATTGTGTCTCCTGTCACCAGCATAATGGGAAAGGAGATGGAGATCGCTTTCCCCCACTGGATAGTTCTGAATGGGTGAACAGTGATAAGAAAAAATTGATTGATGTGGTGTTAAATGGTTTGAATAG
>VBAQ01000207.1:0-548 GCA_005883765.1 Bacteroidota bacterium | reverse complement strand
TATTAACGTACGTGAGACGACAGTTCAATAATAATGACAATTTAGTAAGCGCTGACGAAGTAAAGAAAAGAAGGGTGAGCACCGGAGGTAACAGGTAAGCCAAAGATTGCAAGAATATCTGCTTATGCTCTGGCGTTGTTAGGCGCGCCGGATCAAGCCAATTCACAGCGAAAGATCGGCAAAGGATAAATGCCATGGCTCAAAAAAATAGGGTCCAAAATTTTTTAATTTTTATAAATGCATTAAAATATGAAAAGGAGAAATGTTATAAAAGGATTATCCCTGCTTCCATTTGCCGGGGGAACATTAGGCAGCGTTATTCCTTCTTCATTTGCTGCTGCAGCACAAGGTGGAAAAAGAGATGTGTTTGCGGAGCTTGGTCTGCGCAGGTTTATCAATGCAGCAGGCACTTATACGGCTATGACTGCTTCCCTGATGCCGGAAGACGTAATGGATGCTATTAACAGCAGCGCAAAAGAATTTGTGATGCTCGATGAAGTACAGGATAAAGTGGGGGAGAAGATTTCAGCAATGTGCCATGCTGAAGC
>VBAQ01000046.1 GCA_005883765.1 Bacteroidota bacterium | reverse complement strand
CAAAAACTTTTTTTGCAAAGGGGCACCACACGGTGATCTTGATGTGATGTTGCCTGGCATATTCAACTGCTGCATGGACCAATTGATACCCGACGTTCTGGCCACGTAGTTCATCGCCCACTTCGGTATGTTCAATCACCATTTTATCAGGAGCGGTCATGTGGTAGGTCATTTCAGCCTCGATATCATCATCGCCTTCCACGTAAAACATCCCTTTGTTATCCGTTTGCTTTCGTTGTATTAACATGAATACTAAAGTTTGAAAAATATTTTCCTCTTGTAAAGAAAATAACACAGGCCCCATTCCAATGCAAAGATGCACAATGATGCGATGATATTACTTAACATTTCAGGGGTATTGACAAATCCCATTAAGCCTTTCGCAATAGCGCTGATATAATCGTTGAACCATCTTGACCCGACGATCTCAAAAAACAAATAGATGAACAATGAGTTCATGCCCAGAATCGTCCAAAACTTCAAATATTTTCTGTGGTCTAAAATATCGATCCACCAATAACAAAAAGCCAGGCCAAGCAGGCACCAACCCAGTGAAGCGAGTGTGAACGATGAGGTAGCTATGCGCTTAATAATAGGTGTGATGTGTGTAACATCTAATCCATAACCAACGATGAGACAGATAATGGCCCATGTGAGCATGGGACGCAATTTATTTTTCTTATTACTTGATAACAGCTTTCCCGTTAATGCCCCTGCGATCGTATGTACTGCCGTTGGAATGCAGTTAATAGCTACCCAGCCACCGGGGTTTATCTTATTCATCAGGATTGTGTCAACATAATTTCCAAAGTTGTGCTGATCAGTAAATGGCTGATCAAAGCCGGGAACATTTGTAAAACGGTATAAGACTTCTGTTAGTAACAGCAAACCAACACAAACCAATATCTGAGCGGTCGTGGTCCATCGAAAGATCAAAAAAGCAACCAGGGTCGTGAAAGATAATTGGGTCAGAACATCCCAAAGTTCAAATGACAATCCATTGCTTCTTACGGCATAGTCAAGAACGCCCCAGAAAAACAACCAGAAGCAACGCTTCAATATTTTTCTGAAAGATTGATTCCACGAAACACCGCTTCTCCATTGTTTGTTTAAGGAATAAGCCATTGCCACGCCAGCCATATACATAAAACCGGGTTGAATAAGGTCCCAGAAGCGCAAGCCATTCCAGGGATGATGAAAGAATTGCAGAACAAAATTATTGAGCGCATTCCCTTTGGTCGCTTCGAAAAGATGTTCTTGTAAGCCCGTGCTTTCCAGTGCAAGCAAAACCATGATGAAACCGCGCATAAAATCGAGCGACAGCAAGCGCGGGGATATTTTGCCGCTTAAAAGTGAATCCTGGGAAACCTGCGGGCCAGTAGCAGTGGATTGCATAAGCAGGAGTTTGTGCTTACAAAATATGTTTTTATTGAGACAGACAAGAAATTTTTTTTGCTGGTTTGAAATTTCATTTACATATTTGCATTAGAATGAAACAACAAATAAATATTCAATGGTGGTGGCATACAAACGCTTTGCGGGGTTTGTAATGTCATTACTGTATTTGTAATAATATATTCAGGCCCCGAAGTGTTTCGGGGCTTTTTGTTTTACCTCCCCTAACCCCTCCGGTGGAGGGGAATTGGAGGAGATGAATTCGGAGATACAAAAAGCCTCCCCCACCGGGGAGGTTGAAGGGGGCCTTATGCGGAAAATAGAAATCAATACAACTTGTAAAAAACTCCTGGCGGATGTGTATACACCTGTTGGGATTTACCTGCGGGTGAGGGATCGTTTTCGCGATACGATCCTGTTGGAAAGTACGGATCACCATGCAGTCGAAAATAGCTGGTCGTTTATCTGCATCAATGCCATTGGCGGAATTGAAATTACGTCCACCCAGAGCATAGAGTTCAAATTGCCTAAACAAAAACCTGAAAGAGTTACGATCAAAAATATAACTGAAATACCAACGTTGCTTTGGGAATTTATGCAAAATTTCGAAGTAAAGAAGAGTGATTCAAAAGAAGGGAAATATGCGCAGGGCTTATTTGGTTACACAACGTATGATGCAGTTCAATTCTTTGACACCATACGCCTCACCCCCAACCCGTCAAAGGTCCGTCAGAACTCCGTTGGAGAGTCCGTTCGGACCTCTCCAGGAGGAGAGGGAAGTAGCATTCCTTTAATGAGGTATCGTCTATACCAGTATGTGATTGCCATTAACCATTTCAAAGATGAACTGTTTATTTGCGAGAACATTATTGCGGGATTGGAAAGTGAGTCAGCCGTTGTGGAGTCTTTGATAAAGAGTAAAGATGTGCCTACCTATCCGTTCAAATCGAAAGGCGACGAAGGGATCAATATGACCGATGAAGAATATATGCAAATGGTCAGGAAGGGAATTCAGAGCTGCCATCGGGGCGATGTATTTCAAATTGTTTTGAGCAGGAGATTTGAGCAAAGGTTCGCGGGTGACGAATTCAATGTGTACCGTGCGCTGCGAAATATCAATCCTTCGCCCTATTTATTCTTTTTCGATTATGGCGATTATAAACTCATGGGCTCATCACCCGAGGCCCAATTGATCATTCAAAATGGAAGGGCAGTCGTGCATCCGATCGCAGGTACTTATAGAAGAACGGGTGATGACGAAATTGACCACAGGGAAACTGAGCGTTTACTCAAAGACGCAAAGGAAAATGCTGAGCATGTGATGCTGGTTGATCTGGCGAGGAATGATCTCAGTCGATTGTGCGATGAGGTGCAGGTAGAACATTACAGGCAGGTTCAATATTATTCTCACGTCATTCATTTGGTGAGCGAAGTAATGGGAAAGGTGAGACCAAACACTAACCCATTTGAATTGATGGCGAAAACTTTTCCTGCCGGCACCTTAAGTGGGGCTCCGAAATTCAAAGCAATGGAGTTGATCGATTCGTACGAACCTACTGCAAGAAGTTATTATGGAGGTGCTATCGGCTTTATGGGTTTCGATGGGAGCTGTAATCATGCCATCATGATCAGAACTTTTTTGAGTAAGAACAACACGTTGATCTACCAGGCAGGGGCCGGAATCGTGGCTGCGAGCGATCCGCAAAGTGAATTGCAGGAAGTGAATAATAAATTGGGAGCGTTGAAAAAGGCGATCAAAATGGCTGAAACCCTTTGACTGAAAAAAACGAAACGAACAATGAAGATTCTTGTATTCGATAATTACGATTCATTTACTTACAACCTGGTGCATTTGGTTGAAAAGATCCTGCATCAGAAAGTGGACGTATATCGTAATGACCAGATCCCTTTGGAAAGAGTAAAGGAGTATGACAAGATCATTTTATCACCGGGACCTGGCATTCCTGAAGAAGCGGGATTGTTATTAGCCTTGATAAAAGAATATGCTTCGTCAAAATCAATATTAGGAGTTTGTTTGGGACACCAGGCGATTGGTGAGGCATTTGGAGGAAAGCTGGTGAATTTGAGTACGGTGTATCATGGGGTGGCGACGCCGGTGAAAATCGTGAGACGTCAAACGTCAAACGTGAATAATGAAAAGAACTCACGTCTCACGTCTCACGTTTCACGTAATTTATTTGAGGGACTGCCAAATGAATTTGACGCCGGACGGTACCATTCATGGATCGTTAGCGATGAGAATTTTCCGGAAGAACTGGAGGTAACGGCAAGAGACGAAAACAATTATATCATGGCTTTGCAACATAGGAGATTTGATGTACAGGGAGTGCAGTTTCATCCTGAAAGTGTGCTGACACCCAGGGGAGAGGATATTTTAAGAAACTGGTTGAGAGAATAGCCACGAATACGCGAAGGTGCAAAGTGTAGATTTATTGGATCTTAGTGTCTTCGCTCGTTGGTCGCAAATAAAAATAAGATGAAAAAGATTCTGCAATATTTATTTGAACACAAAACTCTTAGTCGTGAAATGGCAAAAGAAGTTTTAGTGAATATTGGAAAGGGTGTCTACAATGAACATGAAGTAACTGCCTTCATGACGGTGTATTTAATGCGCAGCATAACCATTGAGGAACTCCAGGGTTTTCGCGAAGCACTACTCGAGCTTTGTGTCCCTGTCGACCTGAATGGTTATGATGTGATCGATATCGTCGGCACCGGCGGCGATGGGAAAAACACTTTTAATATCTCAACACTCAGTTGTTTTATTGTAGCCGGAGCGGGGCAGAAAGTCGCCAAGCACGGAAATTATGGTGCATCATCAATTAGCGGGGCATCGAATGTAATGGAACAGGTGGGGTATAAATTCAAAAATGATAAGGATAAACTTAAAAAGGAAGTGGACGAGGCCAATATCTGTTTCATGCATGCTCCCATGTTTCATCCGGCTTTAAAGACTGTTGGGCCGATCAGGAAGAATTTAGGAATGCGGACTTTTTTCAACATGTTGGGACCAATGGTAAATCCAGCAACTCCGAAGTTTCAGTTGGTGGGAGCATTTAGTCTCGAAATGGCAAGAGTTTACACTTATCTCTTGCAACAAACAGGGACTGGATTTACTATTATTCACAGCCTGGATGGTTATGATGAGATCTCACTGACAAATGACACCAAGGTAATTACCAATGAAGGAGAAAAAATTATGACACCCGAGCAACTGGGAAAAAGAATGGTAGAGCCTTCAGACATTCATGGAGGCAATAGCGCAGAGGAGGCAGCAAAAATATTCATGAAAATCCTCAAAGGTGAGGGGAGCTGGGCGCAAAATGCGGTAGTGCTGGCAAATGCAGCGATGGCCCTTCATTGCACCGGCAATTATAAAAATTATGACGAAGCATATTATGCAGCCGTGGAAAGTTTAGAAAACGGGCGGGCAAGAGAGGCTTTGATGAAGCTAATAGAATTACAGTAGCGTGTCATTCCGCGTGAAGCCAGGAATCTCAAACTTGCAAGCATAGAGATGCCTCGCTTCCCTGCTGGCAGGCAGGACCCGGCATGACAAAAAACATTTGCGATGAACATTCTGGAGCAAATAATAACGTATAAAAGATCAGACGTTGAAAAGAGACGATCAGAAATAAGTGTTTCTGCATTGGAAGAAAGTTTTTATTTCAATAGGCAAACTCTCTCATTGAAAGATTCATTACAAAAGGAAAGCACAACAGGAATTATTGCCGAGTTTAAAAGACGATCGCCATCGAAAGGAATTATTAATGATAAAGTGAGTGTGGCGGACGTAACAAAAGCCTATGTGGAAAATGGAGCGTCGGGGTTATCAGTATTGACAGATGAAAAATTTTTTGCGGGGAGTGATGAGGACCTGCTTGAGGCGAGGATAAATGACATACCAATTCTCAGAAAGGATTTTATTATTGATGAGTACCAGGTCATCGAGGCCAAAAGTATTGGAGCAGACGTGATCTTGTTGATCGCTGCATGTCTAACACCGGATGAGGTCAGGCAACTGTCGGCGTTTGCAAGGAAGCTGGACCTGGAAGTGTTGTTGGAGCTTCATGATGAGAGTGAGCTGGAGCATATTTGTGAGGAAACAGAACTGATAGGAGTAAACAACCGCAGCTTGAAAACCTTTGAGGTAAATATTGAGCGGAGCTTAAAGATGTCGGAACAAATCCCAAATAACAAGATTAAAATTGCTGAAAGTGGAATTAATTCAGTTGATGATATCATGTTGTTCAGAGAGAATGGTTTCAAAGGATTTTTGATCGGCGAACTATTTATGAAGGAGGCCGATCCGGCGATTGCTTTTGAGGAATTTGTGAATGCATTGCAGCTAATGCCTCCTCATTCTGAGGGGTTTTAAAACCCTGCAGACCCTGCCTGACCGGCAGGTTTCCTGTAAAGAGGGTTAGCAGAGAATCAAAGATGAGCCGATGAATAAAGTGCCGAATAAAGAGTCCTATGCGACAAGTCCTCCGCCAGCCGGAGGAGGATTTAGGGGGTATATAAAAGTATGTGGTGTCACCCTGCCTTCGCAACTGGAGGCACTCGATGAAATGGGGGTCGATCTTGCCGGATTTATTTTTTATCCGAAATCACCCAGGTTTGTGGCGAATAGAATTTCGCCGGACTATCTTCGGAAGTTTAGAGGAAGAATTGCCAAAGTAGGAGTGTTTGTGAATATGCCTTTCGAAGAACTGATGAGAACAGTGGAAGATTATCGTCTGGACATGGTGCAATTACACGGCGATGAAATTCCACGATATTGTGAACAGGTTGCTAATTACATCACGGTTATTAAAGCGTTTCGGTTGTCAGAAAATGATCCGATCGACTGGATGGCGAAACCTTATGATGAGGCCTGCGATATGTACATGTTCGACACATTGGGCGCCGGCTATGGCGGGACAGGAAAAAAATTTGACTGGAATGTTTTGAAAAACTCAATGATTGATAAATTATTTTTTTTGAGTGGTGGCATTGAGCCAGGTGATGAGGAAAAATTAAAGCAGTTTGCAAAAGAAAACATTGCTAAAAAAATATTTGCGGTTGACATTAACAGCAAATTTGAAACAAGCCCTGGAGTGAAGGACCTGAAGAAGGTGAGGGAGTTTGTTGAAAATCTAAAGAGTTGAGGGGTTTGAATGGTGAATTGTGAATGGCGTCTGTGGTTTCTTTGCAATACTCTGTGTCTTGTGGTAAAAAATAATCATTGGGCACAACAAGACAAAGTAAGGAGGGAAGTTACACAAATAAAGAGTTTTAGAAATAACCAAAATGAACATTAAAGTTTGCGGAGTAACACAACTGAAACAGTTGCAGCAGCTGGATGCAATGGAGATTGATTTTGCGGGATTGAACTTTTACCGGGAGTCGCCGAGGTATGTTGTCGATAAAATCTCCGGTGAAGAAATCAAAGATGGGGATTTTGATATTAAAAAGGTGGGTGTGTTTGTGAATGAAGGTTTCGATAACATCATGAAGATGATTGACGAATATGATTTAGATATTGTTCAGTTGCACGGAGATGAAACACCCGGCCTTTGCAAAGCATTGTCTGAAGAAACAGAAGTGATCAAGACCTTCCGGGTCAATGGCGAGACGAAAAGTATTGAAGAATTGATCAAGAAATATGATGATGCCTGCGATTATTACTTGTTTGACGCCTTAGCCCCGGCCGGAGAATTAATTTCCTTTGGTGGCACAGGTATCCAGTTTGACTGGAGTCCACTTAGCAAGAGCAGAATTGAAAAACCATTTTTTCTTGCCGGCGGAATTGGCCTAACAGATGTGGCAAGACTCAAAGAACTTGACCATCCCGATTTTTTTGCGGTAGACATCAATAGCAAATTTGAAATAAACGCGGGAGTAAAGGACCTTGACATGGTGAAGATGTTTGCTCAAATGCTGAGAAAATAAGGTATGAAGTATGAAGTCTGAGGTATGCGGTATGAGGTATGAAGTAGGTATGACATATGAATCATGAGTGATGAGGTTTTTGATTAAATGGCAGGAACTGATGCCCGTGCGGGATATATGCAATCTGCAATCATATGTTTTTTATTACAAGGTGAAATTGAGTTTCTTAATTCTTAACATTTAAACCAAGAAATTGACTGTTCTGGCACCGGCTTTGGAATATTCTGGTATAGTAATTTTTTCTCTTTATTAAAATTAAACACTATGAAAAAGATCGCAGTATTAATTGCCAGCTGTTTGTTGCTGATAACCATTTCAGCAACGGCGCAACGGGTTACGGTGACGAGCAATAATAATTACGATGTAAAAATCGACGGCAGATATTTTAATGCTAATAATGTAGCTATTTCCAATTTAGAACCTGGCGCTCATATGGTTCAGGTATACGAGGTAACCCGTGGCGGTTTGTTGGGACTTGGTAGACGGAGGGTACTTGTATCATCGTCGCGTTTTTATCTGGGAAATAATGACGTCGCAATTAATGTGGACGCATTTGGCCAGGTGAGGGTAAATCAATTCGACAACATGGCGGGCAGAAGAAATAGATGGAGAAATCGTAACTATGATCGTAACTATAATTCTAACTACGATCGGAATAGGTATGAGCAGCAACGGAATTATTGATCGGAATAAACAATTTTTAGACGGCTTTTTACCAGCCAGGTTAGAGCGGTCAGAGTGGCCGCTCTAATTTTTGCTCAGTTTCATTTTCGACAATGTTTAATGGGAATTTTGGCAGAAATCATTTCAAAAATCTTTGCTTAATCGTCCCCGTTATTTTTAGTTCGTGCTTTGATATTGATCTTGTAAAGATTGCTTTTGACTTTTGGGTAATTTGCAAGCGTAGGAGAGAAAACCGCAGCTGGCAGGGAAATGGTGACTCAGCTAAGAAAAAATCCAAAATCGAACAATAATGAAATTAAAATTTGTCCATGCTATGCTGCAGTTCATAATTGCAACAACTTGCTGCTTTATTTTTTTGAGCTGCAATTTACAGCCTGATTACAAACAAGCAGAACAATACATTCGTGGAAGTGAAAAACAATGGGCTGAATCAGTAGCTAACGGTGATTCAATCGTTATTGTGCGAATCCTGGCGGATGATTTTATTGGAGTTGATCCTGATGGAAGTCAGTACAATAAGCAAGCGATGGTTAAGGGTACCTATGATGCACCAAAATACTTTCTCTCAAATCATCTTAATGAAGTTAAAATAAGATTTTACGGCAATACCGCCGTGGCACAGGGTAATGAGACATGGGTGAAACGTAAAGATTCTTCAACTGGCCGATTTGTATGGACAGACACGTGGGTATTGCGCAATGGCAAATGGCAAATTGTTGCCGCTGAGGATTTGATTGCGCCTGTTCGCTAGGATTGCGACGCAAAGGACGATGCTATGAAAAACTGAAGCTGGCATCATAAAAAAATAAAATGACAAGGACAAATACATACACTTCGCCGAACTCTCAAGGCTATTACGGAAAATTTGGCGGCGCCTATATTCCGGAAATGCTTCATCGCAATGTTGAAGAGCTGAGATTGAAATACCTTGACATTATTTATGAAGAAGGTTTTCAGAAAGAGTTTCGTGAATTGTTGAGAGATTATGCAGGTCGGCCAACGCCATTGTACTTTGCAAATCGGTTGAGTGAGAAATACGGAACGAAAATTTATTTGAAGCGGGAAGATCTTTGTCACACCGGCGCGCATAAGATCAACAACACGATCGGGCAAATTTTACTTGCTCAGCGGCTTGGCAAGAAAAGAATTATTGCGGAGACGGGTGCTGGTCAGCATGGCGTGGCAACAGCAACAGTGTGCGCATTGAAAGGTGTAGAGTGTATTGTTTACATGGGTGAAAAAGACATCGAACGGCAGGCCCCGAATGTGGCAAGAATGAAAATGCTTGGTGCAACTGTAGTGCCTGCGACGAGTGGAAGTAAAACGCTAAAAGATGCCACTAATGAAGCTATTCGTGATTGGATCAATAATCCGATCGATACTCATTATATTATTGGTTCGGTGGTGGGACCGCATCCCTATCCTGATATGGTAGCGCGTTTTCAATCGGTGATCAGTGAAGAGATCCGTTGGCAGTTGAAAGAAAAAACGGGGAGTGGATTGCCCTCACACGTGCTCGCCTGTGTAGGCGGTGGAAGTAATGCGGCTGGAGCATTCTACCATTTTTTGGATGAGCCTTCGGTGAAGCTGATTGCTGTAGAAGCTGCAGGCCTTGGCCTGGAAAGTGGCTATAGTGCCGCCACAACTGCTTTAGGTAAACCAGGTATATTGCATGGGAGCAAAAGCCTGGTAATGCAGACGGAAGATGGACAGGTGGTAGAGCCGCACAGTATTTCAGCTGGCTTGGATTACCCTGGCATTGGTCCTTTGCATGCATATTTATTTGATAATGGTCGGGCCGCATTTCTTAGTGCTACTGATAACGAGGCGTTGGACGCGGCCTTTGAATTAGCAAAGCTGGAAGGAATTATTCCGGCTCTGGAGAGTGCACATGCGTTGGCGAAGCTGAGAGACCTGTCCACCTTGACATCCTCTCCACAAGTGGAGAGAGGGAAGGGGGGCGAGGAACTCTCTTTCAAAAAAGACGACCTGGTAGTGATTTGTTTGAGCGGCCGGGGAGATAAGGATATGGCGGCGTATATGAAAAAGATGGAAAATGAATAAAGCAATTATTTATTTGTTGTTAGTTGGAATGATTGCCTGCAACCGCAATCCATTTGTCGATCACAAATTGAAATTTGAAAAGATCTCAGAGAATTGTGACAATTTAAAACCATCCTTTCGCATGGTTTCAAATGTGGCCGGAGAACGGTTTGAATTTGAAAAATGCCTGCCTACAGATTTTTCAAAAGATCAAATGAAAGTATCCAGGCAGGGCGACACTGTGCTCGTTGAATTTCAAAAGCCGGCTGCTCAAAAAGTTTTGTATAAGATCACGCTCGATATTGACAGTTACCCCAAGTATAATTTTATTACGGTAGATAACGAGACATTTAACGTGATCCCTTCAAATTAGATATGAAAAGGCTAACTGAATTGTTTAAGAAAAAACAGGAGAAAGTTTTAAGTGTTTACTGTACAGCCGGCTTTCCTCACCTGGGAGATACACTCACAGTGCTGAAAACACTGCAGGAAAATGGTGCGGACATGATCGAGCTAGGAATGCCATACAGCGATCCGTTGGCGGATGGTCCGGTAATACAACATAGCAGTGCCATCGCTTTGCAAAATGGAATGACGATAAAAAAACTGTTCGAACAGCTAAAAGATCTTCGGCAAAGCTCGCCCTCCGGAGGAATAGGCGACGCCTTGCCAGTGCTGTTGATGGGTAATATGAATCCCATTTTGCAATACGACTTTGGAAAATTTTGTTCAGATGCAGCAACAGTTGGAGTCGATGGCTTGATAGTCCCGGATTTGCCGGAATACGAATACGAATCAGAATATGGAGCCATCATAAAGAAATATGGATTGGATTTTGTTTTTTTGGTGACTCCCGAAACTTCAGAAGAAAGAGTGAAGAAGTTGGATGAATTAAGCAATGGATTTTTATACGCGGTCTCTTCGTCTTCCACGACCGGAAAAGACAAGAATATGGTGGACGTGCAAACCTATTTGCAAAAATTAAAGAACTTAAGGTTAAGGAACCCGATAATGGTTGGTTTTGGAATTAAAGACAAACAAACATTTGACGCTGCCTGTGCAAATGCAAATGGAGCCCTAATAGGGACCGCCTTTATAAAGGCCTTAGAGCATGGCAGGGATATAAAGAAAACGACAAAAGAGTTTTTGCGCTCAATTTTAGATTGATCCATGCACTGAAAAAATTCTATTCATGAATTTGGTACAACATAAAGAAAGTTTCAAAGTTTCGCCTTCGGGGGGTGAGGCGGGTATAGTGATCATAAAATATAATGCAGGCAATATTCAATCGGTCCTTTTTGCGTTAGAAAGGATCGGAATCAAGGCAGAAGTGACGGATGATATTGAGAAAATCGGCCTGGCAGATAAGGTCATTTTTCCGGGAGTAGGTGAGGCCAGCACTGCCATGCACTATTTAAAGGAAAGAGGTCTTGATAAAGTCCTTAAAAATTTAAAGCAACCTGTATTGGGAATTTGTTTGGGGATGCAGTTGATGTGTAAATACTCCGAGGAAAATGCGACCGATTGCTTGGGAATATTTGATGCGCAGGTTAAGAAGTTCAGATCCGATAGTCATCGGGTTCAGAGCTCAGCGTTCAAAGTGCCGCAGATCGGTTGGAATCGTATTTATGATCTGAAAACCGATTTATTCAGCGGCGTTCCAGAAAACAGTTTTTGTTATTTTGTTCATAGCTATTACGCGTCATTGGGAGAACATACTATAGCGACAACAAATTATATTGAATCATATAGTTCGGGTCTGCAGAAAGATAATTTTTATGGTGTACAGTTTCACCCTGAGAAAAGCGCAGAAGTAGGCGAGCAGATTTTGAAAAACTTCTTAACCCTCTAAATTTCCGTTGCCGAAGGTCCAAAGGACTCCTTTGGAGCATCCCTTCGGGAAAAGGGAGACTTATTGTTTGACAATTATGAATCAACAGCTGAATAAAGTTTCATCAGATCAAAAGCCTCCTTTAGGGGGTTGGGGGTTCGTTATCCCGGCCATCGATATCATTGACGGCAAATGTGTGAGACTGGAACAGGGAAACTATGACAAAGTAACTCTTTATCATAAGGAGCCTCTTGAGGTGGCAAAAAAATTTGAAGATGCAGGACTCAAACGCTTGCACCTTGTCGACCTGGATGGAGCAAAGTCGGGCGCTGTAAAGAATTGGAAGGTGTTGGAAACAATTGCAGGAAAAACTTCCTTGGTCATTGATTTCGGAGGAGGAATAAAAAATGAAAAAGATGTTGAGATCGTGTTTGATTCCGGAGCTACATTCGCTACCGTCGGAAGTATTGCTGTAAAAGACGAAGAAGAATTTATAAAGTGGTTGATGAAATTTGGTTCCGAAAAATTTTTGTTGGGCGCCGATGTAAAAAACGAAAAAATCGCAATTAGTGGATGGCAGGAAACAACAGAAATATGGATCTACGATTTTATCGGGAAATATATTGCTCATGGAGTCAAACAAATTTTCTGCACCGATGTAAATAAAGATGGAAAACTTCAGGGTCCTTCCATTGATCTCTATAAAAATATTGTTTCAAAATTTCCTGAGTTATTTTTTATTGCAAGCGGGGGAGTAAGTTCGGTGAAAGACCTGGAAGAACTAAAAAATGTGGGGTGCAGAGCGGCGATTGTAGGCAAGGCGATATATGAGCACAAGATCACGATAAAAGAACTTGAAACTCTGGAAGCGGCACTAAGCGCCGGCTTATAGCAAATAAGAGGATGAATTATGGATAAAGAGGTGAACAAGGAATATAAATCCGGGAGTCTCTCCAAAGGGGGATTTAGAGGGCTAACTAAAAGGATCATACCCTGTCTTGACATCAAGGATGGCCGCACGGTTAAGGGAACCAATTTTGTAAACCTGCGCGATGCGGGCGACGCGGTCGAGTTGGGAGCATTGTATGCGCAGCAGGGTGCTGACGAATTGGTATTTCTTGACATAACAGCCACTATTGAAAAACGAAAGACTTTAAGCAAGCTGGTAAACCGAATTGCTCATCACATCAATATTCCCTTTACCGTAGGTGGAGGAATTAGCAGCGTTGACGATGTGAGTGTTCTTCTGCAAAACGGAGCTGATAAAATTTCAATAAATACTTCTGCATTTAAGAATCCACAGTTAATAAGTGACCTTGCCAGTGAATTTGGCAGTCAGTGCGTGGTATTGGCAATTGATGCGAGGCAGGAGGAAGACGGTGAATGGTACGTGTATTTGAATGGGGGAAGAACTAAAACAAATAAGATCTGCTTCGATTGGGCAAAACATGGAGTGATGTTGGGTGCCGGTGAAATCTTGCTCACTTCGATGAACCATGATGGAACAAAGCAAGGTTTTGCGATCGACCTCACGAAACAGCTTGCTGAAAACCTTCCCGTACCGGTCATTGCATCGGGTGGAGGAGGCACAATGCAACATTTTGTTGATGTGTTTGAAAATGGAAAGGCTGATGCTGCTCTCGCGGCGAGCATTTTTCATTTCAAGGAGATAGCAATTCCTGAACTAAAGACCTTTTTAAAAGCGAAGAATATAAATGTAAGACTGTAAAGCCCTCTGGGTTTGGAGAGCGATTCACGATTTGAAGCGATATTTGCAGGGAAGACATGTTTCAGTTAGCCTGATGTATTTAGTCATTTTTATAATTGTTATCCTGTCTGCAATTGCATTGTGGTTGTTCCAGTATATGAACCATAAGAGGAAAATAAGACAGGAGGAAATGCATGCGAGAAAGAGACAACAATTCGAGGAGCTATTAAAAGTGGTTAGCGATAAGAACGCAGAAGTGGGTGTCAAGGGAAATCCTCCCGGAGACACATCAGGGGCCGACACAAATTCAGAAAGCTGATAAAAAAAAATCATTTGAAGATCGATTTTAAGAAATATTCGGACGGTTTAGTGCCAGCCATTATCCAGGATCATAAAACGCAAAAGGTGTTGATGCTTGGTTTTATGAATGAAGAGGCTTTGCAAAAAACAATGCGTGAGGGTAAAGTGACATTTTATAGCAGGAGTAGAAGACGACTTTGGACAAAAGGGGAGGAAAGCGGAAATTTTTTGTTTTTGAAGGAGGTGATGAGTGATTGCGATGATGACACCCTGCTGATCAAGGCCGAACCCACGGGACCTGTCTGTCATACCGGTGCAGACACCTGCTGGAGCGAAAGGAATCATGCCGAGGATTTTTTAGACTACCTCGAACATATTATTGAGCTCCGCAGAGCCAGCGACGACGAAAAATCCTATGTCCGTAAACTGTTTCAAAAGGGGATCAATAAAATTGCCCAAAAGGTGGGGGAGGAGGCCGTAGAGCTGGTTATCGAGGCCAAAGATGTTAATAATGATTTATTTTTAAATGAGGCTTCCGATCTTCTTTTCCATTTTTTAATTTTGCTGCAAGCCAAAGGCTTTAAGTTGGACGATGTGATCCGCGTTTTAAAAGAAAGACACCATAAATAATATGAAAACGATTGTTTCTTTTTTGCTGTTAATGCCCCTAATTGTTTTTGCGCAAAAGAATACTGGTTTTGTGGTGAGCGGTTCTGTAACTGGATTTGCCGAAGGGACTGCTGTAAAACTCGTAAATGGAAATGATAACAGTGATATGTCGTCGGCAAAGATCAGCGGCGGAAAATTTACGATGAAAGGTTCGGTTGAAGAACCTCAGCTCTGCAAACTGAGTTTTGGTAGCGAAGCGCCCCAATTTATTTATATTGAGAATAGAAAAATAACGGTAGCCGGTACAAAGAACGATCTGCAACATTTAAAAATTACCGGTTCGCCTTCGCACGACGACTTTATGCTATTTCAAAAAGTTTTTAATCCACTTATAAGTTCGTTAAACACAACGGTAGGTTCCCTGAACACGGTGACACAAAAACCGGAGTACGATGCCTTGATGAAAACTTACGATTCGCTGAAAGCAACGATACAGGTGGAGATAGACAGGTTTGTTTCATCCAAGCCAAGATCGATCATTTCGCCCTTTTTGCTGTTTGTCACCGCTGACATGTACGACGACCCCGTCCTCATGGAAAAGCGCTACAACTCTCTTCATGAATCTGTAAAAAACTCATCTATTGGGAAGAATCTTCATTCTTACATTGACTACAACAAGGTGGGAGCAATTGGAACTCCAGCGTTAGATTTTACCCAACCCGATACGACAGGTTCCCCCGTAAGTCTTTCCTCATTCCGCGGAAGATATGTATTGGTTGATTTCTGGGCGAGCTGGTGTGGCCCTTGTCGTGCAGAGAATCCTAACGTCGTCGATAACTTCGCAAAATTCAAAGAAAGGAATTTTACCGTTCTTGGTGTTTCACTCGACAGGCCCGGGGGAAAAGACAATTGGCTTGCTGCCATTCATAAAGACAATCTTACGTGGACACATGTCAGCGATCTCCAGTTCTGGAACAACGCGGCGGCACAATTGTACCGCGTGAGCAGCATTCCTTTTAACATGCTAGTTGATCCAACAGGAAGAATTATTGCCAGGAATCTTCGTGGCGATGCATTGCGCATCAAACTTTGCCAGGTATTAGGAGGCTGTAATTAGGACTTTGAAAGTTAGGAGGGATATGCTTATGTTTCCAGCTTTGTACTTCTAGTCAGCTTCCGTTGTGTCACTCTCTTCAACTGCTGGTAATTCTACTGATCATTTTTCACATCGGTCTTTGTATGGAAGACCTCCCCGCAGGACGTATTTAGCAAAGATGTCTCCGCACTTGCAGAGACATCTTTCATTGTTTATTATCAACTTTAGTTTCTAATTCACATCTTTGCCTGCCTTCAATTTGTCAATCATCGTTGCCAAATTGCCTTTGTTTTGAGCATCCGTGATTGCCATTGCTTTGTTTGCGTATTCCAGGGCGGTTTTGTAATCACCGTTCGCTGAATATCCACGAACCAGTCCAATTAGCGTAGTTACCTGGTTCGGATTTTTGTCGTAATTGATTTTAAATATTGCCAAAGCTTCTTTTGGCTTTTTCAATGCGATCAATGACCTGCCGTATTGATGAATATCAGTCATGTTGCCAAGTGGCATGGCAGTCTTCATCACAGAAGCTGCTTCGTCATTCCTTCCGAGCTTGCTTAGAATTCCAGCTTTTGTAGCATAGCCCGTAAAACTATGGTCTCCCCCGAAATTCGTACTGGTGGCTGTGTCGGCCCAAAGTAAAGCTTCTTCAAGATTGACATTGTGCTGCAGGCACCAGTCGGCTGCCTGGTTCCAGGCCCGCCATTCAAAGCCTTTGCTGTTTCTCAATTCATTGCGGAAAGACGCAAGCTGGTCTTTTACGTAGTCTGTTTCAACTTTGAACGGTATCATTAACTTCTCCCACTCCAGGGCAACGGTTGCCGCGTTTTCCGTTTGATTCATGAAGTTATACCTCAGCCATTCGACGCTTTTATCCAGAGCAACTGGTTTCACTTTCACTTTCAGGGCGTCTTCCTCAGGCTTATAAAAAAAGCTTCCCCATGAAGTTGAATTTTTTGAAAATATGAGAGTGCATTCATTGGGATCATAGGCAACAAAAAATCCGTACCTGCCTGCCGGCAACGGCTGCCCTTCAATTTTTACATCGTTTGAAAATTCGATAGTGGTATTTTCATTTGCGCCGGCTCTCCACGGGGCTGCTTTACTGGAACCAAATCCCTGATCTGTATAACCCACGGGGATCAGCTGGCCCCATATCTTTCCTTCACGTCCTTTTACACCGGGACGATCATAATGAATCGTCACGTCGGTAAGACCTACACGTTCAATGACCGCTGCTTTTTTATTACCGCCACTTGGCAGTGTCGTCAAGATGATTTGACAAAAACACGAAGAGACTAAAGAGAATGAAATCAGGATCGCAAATAGCTTTTTCATACAGAAAGTTTTTAGTAATGCCAAGCTATGAAAGAAAAAAATAGACCCAGGGAGTTTTTTATTAAGCAGGATGAAAAGATTATGAAAAGGATTTTACAGGGATGTGAGGTAAAAAGTACCTGTTAATGTGTCATTTTAACAAGCCGTTTTTTTCGAAAATAGGTAACAACTGCTATTTTTATGCTCATGAAGTATATTTTCGTAACGCTGTTATTCATACCATTTTTTGCACTGGCCCAGGATTGTAGTTTGAAAACTAGCCGGGATCCGTATACAAAAGAGATAAAGATTTCTACAGGATTTGTTTCCCTCAACGCGACCCTGGTATCTATTGAAGCCACAAAATCTGAGATCGATTTTATGTTTTCATTGGGGAGTGGAAAGTGTTTTGACGATGCCTCCACCGCATCAGTTTTCTTCGAAGGCAGCCGGTTAAAAACAAATTTCAAGAATAATGGTACGATGAATTGTGACGGGTTGTTTCATTTCAATTTCAGAAACACCAATCCTTTTCCTACCGCCTTACAGAATTTGGGTAACAAGAAAATTACGTCAATTCGGTTTAAAGATAACACGAATAAAGAAGCGAGCGTTACGCTCACACCTGAGCAACAACAAGTATTTATGAACTTCACTAATTGCATTATTAGCGCAGCAAAAAAACTTTTGCAGTAATCGATCTCGCAGTCAGAATCTGATTAACGCTTTACCAATACGATCATTCTGGCGCCGATCAGGAAACTATTGTTGAGTGGTGCATAAGTGAGATAATCTACGTGATTGTCGTCACGCCACGTCAATAATTGCTTGGGCGAGTTGGCATACCTAAAAACAGTATCGATTTTTACAAGTTGTGCACTAACCATTTCGGCCTGCAGTTCTCTCGGGGAAGAGCAACTGAATAAAGCAATAACCATTGCAATCGCTAAAATTGTTTTCATTGTACCTTGGTTGAGAAAGTTCAATTTTGCAGAAAACAATATACATGCCAGTACGTCTGGGTCATTTTATTGGCTGAATTTTCCTTCTTCTGCATTGCCAACCACCGGGCATGCAGAACGAATTAATTAGGTTGCAATTTCAGCGCGTTGGCTAAAAGTTTTTGTCCGTTTCGGTATGAGTCGCCTATGTCGTAGCAAAAAAAATAAAATAGTCGCGATCCGGCCGCGACTATTTATCTATTGAAGATTACACTTCATCGATCTTACACTTCATCAGTATCCGTGGTAACCGTTCTTGACGTAGTACCTCCGCCAACGTCGGTAATTGTAGTCCGTGAAGACGAGCTTCTTCCACCACTTAATATGGCCACCAGTAATAAAATGACTATCGCGCCACCAACGATCCATACCCACGGTGCAGTATACCATTCTGTATGTTCTGAGGTTGTAGTCTTTACGGTGGTGCTTGATCCACTGCCAGGATTATCCTGGCCCAAACACATTGCTTGAACGAAAGTAAACATCAACATGGCTGTAAGCGATTTCCACATGACCGATAAGCTTTTCATAATTTTCCTATTTAGTTAAACAATATGGCTGTTGAGGCCAGTTCAAGAACTACGCCAATTGAATCCGGGTATGAAAGGCATGGGAAGAAAAACGGGAAAAACAGCACAGCCGCTGATATTTCTTACTTGATTCTGTTGCAAATAAGAGGTATGGACAAGAGATTTTTTCCTAATAAATAACGGTCAAACGGAAAACTATTCGGGTGTAAATCCCGAGTTGGCATATTTTTTTAGGTTCTTATGGTGTAATTAATTCTTCACTTTTAAACTAAAAGAATATGTTACGGTGGACAATCATATTTCTGATCATAGCTATTATAGCTGGCGTATTTGGCTTTGGCGGAATTGCTGCGGGAGCAGCCGGAATCGCAAAAGTGTTATTTTTTATTTTTATTGTATTGTTTATTATTTCACTTATTCGAGGCAGAACTGTAGAATAAATTGCTGGATAGCATATGGGGAATGACTTGAAATAATTTCGTTCATTCCTCTTATGCTTAATTTTTCTCTTTTGCCCGGTGGCAAATCACTTCCACCGAGAAACTAAACGCGAGTGCGAATGCGATACATTCCCACCATGCTTGTTTACCAAAAGATATAAGCATCATGGTAAAGCAGAAACAGCTCACCATAATAGTGAGTGCATTTTTTTCTGCAAAGTATTTTTTGAATAATGGGGAGGCAGTAAAGGATAGAAGCTTTTTCATACAATGCAAATATAATCAGCCTGATTATTAAAAATAACTCTCTCAAATTTTTTTTGGAATCATTTCCTGGTTGTCATTACACCTTTCCCTTACTATGGCAGGGTTTTTTATGCAGGTAACTAGTAGAGGTGTGGCAAAAAATATTTGTTATGGCAACGAATACAACTTCACGCAAAAAGCAGATAAAACCAACAAACGGTAAAAAGGCGCCGTCGCGGAACGAGGACATCCATGCTTCATATAATAAATTCAAAAAATTTGAAGGGAAGCAGTATACAGGGATGCAGGTGGGAAGAAGTCATAAATGGTACTACGACCCGGGTGAATGGAAAGAGAAAAAGATCACACCCGATCTTTGGGAGATCTCTTATTCTGTTATAAAGCGCAGGGCGGGTAAGGCCCCGGAGGGTTCAGGCGTTCCTGTAGGCACCGAATATCATTGGTACATTATTTCGCACCAGAACGTAAAAAAGATAAATGCCAATGACTATACAACCGTTATGTCCGGGCTTAAATATAAGTTAGCACATAAGCGTGCTAATAAAAATAAATGGAGTGCGACGGCCCGAACCCAACGCAAGCACCTTATTAAATTTCTCCAGGAATTTATCGCCCAACTTGAGAAAGAACCGGTGCCACTTCAGATCGAATACGATGGAAAATCATATAAGGGTGAGGCCATTCCCATCCCCGAGACCTGCCATGATGGTGTGTGCCCTGAACTCGATATCACATTGAATGATGAGCACCTGGGGATTTTGCACAACATGAAAAGCGGCTTTAAGATGGACGAGGTAAAAGACCAAAAACTCATTGATGCCATCGGGCAGGAGGTTTTACTTTGGTATGAATGATCGCTGTCGACCGGTTTACTGATACTGTATATACACCGGTCTAGGAGTTAGTTTTAGAACCTGCTCCGGCTGCATCTCTTTGGCTTGCCCTACTTTTTTTGTATCGTTCTTATAAAATATTTTGAAGCCGGTAAACTGAACAGGCTGAGGATAGATAAATTGTCGATAGGTATTTATTTTTTTAGCAGGATAACCCCAGCCATCCATGTTTATGACAACCTGGACGGCGCGATTTAATTTGATCTGCTTGTAGTTTGTTACCATGGCTTGTGTAAAGCGGTGAATGACCAGGACTTTTGGTGGCAGGTTATTTTTCCTTACGATGCCTGCGAGATAGTTGATAACATAATTAATGTCGGCTGCATCATAAGTGCCGATCACTGAACCGGGACGCTTGCCCGTTTTCATAGAAAATTCCGGGTCGATACCAAGGTGGACATTGGGCATATTCAAATACTTTTCCAGCAAAGGCAACTCTTTTTCAATACTGCTTAACCCAACCTGGATATCCAGAAACACCAACGCGTTTATTTCTGATGCCCAACTGATAACCTTATCGATCTGGTTGAATGGCATTCTTAGCCGGTATGTATTCCCCGCCCCCGGACTGCCTTGTGCAGTTACCGCGATATAATGCAAGGCCGGAATAGCATGGAGCATAGTATCTGCCTTTTGCCATTTCTGTACTTCTCCTTGCAATTTTTTTAGCATAGTGTCTTTTGGCAATTCACCCAGTATGCCCATATTCTTCGAATAAAGGTTGCCGTAGTATGCAACGATTCGGTTAAAAGGTAAAACTGCGCCTTGCAAGGGAAATGAATCCTTTACAGGCCACCGCCCTGATTTGTCGCTATCGCTAATGTGTTGAAGTAAGGTTTTATAAAGTGTGGTATCAAAGACGGTTCGTTGAACTTCACTTTTATTTGCCGCAAGGGTTGTATCACCTTGCTGCGGCAGTTTGGCATTTCCCACCTCCGAGCACGAATCTAGGACCAGGCACCAGAGTACGATTATCAAAAAAAATAACTTATGTATGATGGCATTCATAGGAACTATTATTTGGGGGTCAAGATATGAAAAAACGGGAAAGTTGACGCAATATTATCTCACTTTAAAATCTTCTTTTTGTATTTCCTTATTTATGCTCTCTCCTGCTTTGGCTCCCTCGGCTGCAACAACAACGACAAACTGCACATCTTTTGAAACATCACCCGCCACGTACAAGCCGTGTATGTTGGCTTGCTGCAAACGATTCGTGATAACAATTCCTTTTTTATTCATCGGGCAGCAAAGAGATCTTGCAATATGACGTCGCTGCTCGTGTCCATTCACAAAAAATAAAGCATCACATCTTTCTTTTTTATTATTCGCGAATACGATATTTGAAACCTTGCCGGTGGCGCCTTCAACTGAAGTAATTTTTTCGGACACGACCCGGATATTCTTTTTCTTCAGCACATCGATTTCTTGCGGCTTTAAATAATGTCTTCTGTCTGTATAAAGCGTAACGTGTTTGCTCCATGTTTTTAATTCGACCGCCCGCTCAAAACCATTTTTATTTTTTGCATACACCCCGATGAGTTTTTTCTTCACCTCCCATCCGTCACAATATGGACAGTGAAAGATCGACTTACCATAAAAATTGTCAATTCCTTTAATAGGAGGAATATTATCGTTCAGTCCCGTTGCAACCAATAATTTTTTTGAATAGTAATTCAAACCTTTTTCATCCTTACAAGGAAAATATCCGTTGGCATTTTTTTGGCATGCACGATCTCTGCGCGTTTTACCACGACTCCGTACTTCTTTATTTCCCCGTGCACAAGTTTCAAAAAGTCGCGAGGAGAGATATTATCACGCGTAAGATAATTTCTCAATCCATTTGAAGCGAGATTTCGTTGTGTACCTTTGTCGAAGAGCAAAACTTTCCGGCGGCACTTACCAAGAACCACGGCTGCATTTAATCCGGCAGGTCCCCCACCCACGATAACTGCGTCATACACCAACATGGCGTCATGTAGAGCAGGAATGAAGCCGTTTGAGGCTATTTAAGGGGCGCAATATACCCGGTAAATGATATGGGCTGACGGTTGTTGGTCATCACTTGCAGTGTTCCATATCCATTTCTAGAAATGGTGAGCGAAAATTCCCGGAAATCGGCCACATCTTTTGGCTTAATGCTTATATCCCAGCCTCCTTTCTGTCGGCTTGCGAACGAATAATCAAAATCTTTGGAAGTAAAATTAAAACCACCGTCTGTTGCGCCGTAAGATATCGAATAAGCCCTCCCGAAGAAAGGGAGATATGATATGACAGCACTTTTTGAAACCTTAAGATCGTAGTCGGAAGTTAATTGCCTCGTTGTACCTGAAAGGGGCAATGCCGTTTGCGCACGAAAAACGAATTCACCCGAGTCAACGATCTTTTTTATTATGGATTCATTTTTCTGCGCATGTACGCCGACAGACCAAATGCTCGCAAAAAGAGCAATCAAGAAAATTTTTCGTATCATGATATTTATAGCTTTCATAGTAAAGATTTATTGCCTAAAAATGTCCAAAATCTGTACTATATTTTGTTAATGATCGGTTTAATATGGGCGCGAAAAGGTATGCTATTTGGTACTAGAGTAGTCGCTTCGCGATGCTATGATTCAAAAAACTCCTGATATACCCGTTACCCGAACCCAGTTCAGGGCCATAATTGTTTTGTCACGTTTTGTGTCCATTATTTTTCACCCGTTGTTTATGACGACAATCACAGCGGTAGTTTTTAACAAACTTGTGTCAGGTAGTTTCCACTTAGGTAAATGGATCGATAACCTAATTTTGTACACTGTTCTGCTCCCATTTTTGTGTATCCTGTTATTTCGAATCTCGGGGCTGATCTCAAACGCAAGAATGCATAAGCCCCGCGATAGAATTCTTCCCCTGGTCGCTACGATGATATTTTATTTTCTGGCGTACGAGCTATGCGTTTATGAATACAGCTGTTCCATCTTGCTGAAAGGTCTGCTTCTCGGAAGTTCTTGTGCGGTCTTCATTATTCTTGCGATTAATTTTTTTTACAAGGTGAGTGTACATACTACCGCGGCGGCGATCCTGCCGGGTCTGTGTATCGTATTAGCCATCGCGGCCAAGGGAACAAGCATGGTTGCCCTTCTATCAGGCATCGTGATCGCCGTCCTGGTTGGCGGTGCCAGGTGGTTTTTAGGCGCTCATACACCAGGTCAGATCGTTCTCGGATATATTGTTGGGATCTTTTCTCAGGCTGCAGCCTATTTTCTGTTGAACGTGTAAGCTATTTTTAGCAAGGATTTTGCTGTTGAGCTTAGCAATAATTCCTTCAAAAAATGAAAAACATCCTTCTCCTCCTGTTATCCATTGGCGCCCTGTTGCCTGCCTGGGCACAACTTAAGGTTAAAGCAAGATGCAATGATTTTGTTGTCGACGTTTTGAATGGAAAAGTGAATGATGTGAGGCCTGATTTTACAAATGGTCAAATAAAAACCAAGTTTCCTTGCTTTACCGGTGAAGAAAATGAAACTTCCAAATGTGGTAGCGCCGTTTATTACAAGGACCGGGACATTAAGTTTTTTACAAGCCGGGATTACGTGGAGATAGGGCCGGCATTCAAGGGTAAACTTAGCCTTCCGTTGATGGGGGCAAAACGAGGAAGCCTGTTCAAATTTTTAGGCAATCCGAGATTAAAAGATGATCGTTGGGACGCATTCCAGACACAGTACGGCTGCCTGATCTTGTATTATAATGCAGCATCCAGAGTGAACATGATAAGATTCAGTACAAAGACTACAGATCAGATACAACTTTGTGAATGACCCATTGCCATCAACAAATTAAACTGTGACATGTCAAATATAAAACCTAGCTTTATAACGACAATTTGAGTTTATCAGCATCTTGTAATTGAACGTCTTTTCTGCTACGCGCTTCTGCTAAAAGTTAGTCTTTCTTTACTCTTGCTTGTGTCTCAGATCTTTTTTAATATTAAAAAGTTAGTATGAACATTTATGTATCCAATTTAAGCTTCGCCGTGAAGGATGAAGACTTAAGAGAATTTTTTGCGGAGTACGGTGAAGTTTCTTCTGCAAAAGTGATTACAGACAAAATGACGAATCGCAGCCGCGGCTTTGCATTTGTGGAAATGCCCGATGATAATGCAGCCCAAAAAGCTATCCAGGGGCTGGATGGCGCTGTCGTTGATGGACGTTCCATTAAAGTAAATATTGCCAGGCCCAAAGAGAAGAATAACAACAATCGTTCTTTTTCTTCCAACCGCTGGTAATGACCAGGCAAAAGGAGTTCTTTAAGAGCTCCTTTTGTTTCTTATCCACTCATCGTACTTAACCAAAAGATCATGCGGAGATAACAAGGCTAGCGTGACCTAAAAAATTGAAATTATGACACTGGAAGACGTTTATTCCATTTTGGAGAGCAAGATATATTACGAGAAAGACAGCATGCGAAAATTTAGTTTCATACAGAATTCGATACATATTGATAGGCGTGCCTTCATTCCATTTGTAATATATAAAGAAGACGAAAACTTTTTTCTTGAGCCCGATACTCCAATCGCCGAGGAAAAAGAATTGCGTATCGAAATCAAAAATAATTCTTCCGACTCTATACAGTTTTATGGCAAAAAAAGCGGCGAAAAATTATTGATCCTGGAAGGATGATCTAAGCGAGAAAGCGTAATTCCTCTTCAATGACCTCATGAAGTTTCTCTTCGTTTTTAATGATCCAGTCAGGCAGGAGCTGCGGCTCAATTTTCCACGACTCATTCTCTTTTTTCATTTGAAAGAAAATACGATTGCTGCGATCATCCGTCACATCGACAAAAAATAAAACGGCATCGGGGTTCGACTTTCTGAAGTTAAATTCCCTTAATCTTCCTTCCGTCTTGACCAATTTTGAGAATTGGATATTTTTAAAGTTGGAGAACGGTATGTTTTTGATGGATCGCATTAGATAAGGTGGATTTATGACCCTAGTGCAATTTAACGATTGCAGCTTGTAAAAAGTCTAAGTAAAGAATATTAATTTATGCACACTTTTTTTACGTATCTTCTAATTTCAAAAACCTAATCATAACCTTCACTTAAGAGATCCCACGGGGTGGTTTGCTTTCTACCTGTTTCATTTTCTTTTTTTTTTCGGAAGTTTCTTCCTGGGGCTGATTTTCCTCATTCGGTATCGGCTGGCTCACAGGCGAAGTTTCCCCTCTAATTTCCAATTCCGTTCTTACACTCCGTATGTCATCGTCTGTTATCTCACTATTGATGTCGGTCAAGTGCCGACGCACTCTCTCCTCCAGTGTTTCTCTTTTGCGTTTACGGGTCCGTTTATCCGGCTGCTTATTTTTTTGATTTGCTTTCATAGCGCTTTTCTTAATATAAAGAAAAACATATGCCAAGAGTGATAAACGATGTCATATTATCATTAACATTTTAAGTTTTTCATTTAAACCGGGTTCGGTTCGCTTATTTCTTTTCAGCGTCAGCTTTCCCGAGGCTTGTCACTTCCGCACCGGTTATCTTATTTTTTTCCAATTCTATTCTTTGTTTGGCTATGTACCCGGAAACCACATTCTTGTAAGCAAGGGCTTCCTTTTTTGTTAAAGTAGTGATACCGCCGGTGCCCTCAAAATAGTAATGCGTTGCTATAAATCTTTTTACATGACCTCTCGTTTCGGCGGGCAGAAATCTTTGCAGCACCCAAAAGTTGTGACTGCCTGTTACCTTGATAGCGTAAAGAACTTTGCCGGGACCGCTGTTATATGCCGCAATCACCAAAAGCCAATCTCCAAACTGATTGTACAGATCTCTTAAGTATTTGGCGGCAGCTATCGTGCTTTTATAGTAGTTCGTTCGTTCATCATACCTGCCTCTTACTTTTAATGAAAGATCCCGCGCTGTTGAAGCCATTAATTGCCATGGACCTGTCGCTCCGGCATGCGACCGGGCTTTTGCAGTTAATTCAGATTCTACTACAGCAAGATATTTTAGTTCAACGGGCAAATGATACTTCGTAAAAATAGAATCCATCATCAGAAAAGGAGAACCGCTTCTTTCTTTGATTTTTTGCAGGCACTCCTCATTTTTTTTGTTATAATCTTTCACAAACTTCACAACAGACGCATTCAAATGAATTTTTGGTGCATTGATCAATACACTATCGGGAAATTCATTAAGATCTATGAAAGAAGAATCAAATGCCTGCAATTGCCGAACGATCGGGCCAACATCTTCAGTGACGCTCGTGTTAACAGCTTGTTTATTGTCGGTTCCATTAACAGTTGCAATAAAAAAAACTAGACCATTCGCAAACAGGCTGGTTCGTACAAATTTTCTTTTCAACATCGTTTTAGTTTTCAATTAAAACAATGCCGACACTCAGGGTTTGGATTCATCACAGATGATTCAGCATAGGAACCAGGGACCAGGATTTGTCATGGGATTGGAAGAGAAATTAGCGAACAGGTTACCGGGGGGTGCGGACATTTGGGCTTTTCAATTCTCCGGAACTCTGTGCTGTCACTAATTTGAGAATGTCATCAAAAATACTCTTCGTAACTCGCACCACATAGCTTTTGATCATAGGGAAATCTACTATTCATACTTAAAGAGATGGAAACCATGGCTTAGATACCAGATAATTCCTTACTGCAAATAAGGCAGCTATTTTTGTCAGCCTGTAGTGTTCATTTCAACATTTTTCTAATGGTAGAAGATTTCACTCATTCGTGTCAATTTGTTTTTCATTATTGCGTTGAGTGCACTGTCCATGAAAAATCATTCTCTTAAAAACTGTCTCTGTCCTCTTTTTCAAAAATGATCTTTTTCTGCCTGCCAATTCCAGCGACTAAATGAATGTCTACGATTAATTTTTTTACACAAACTTTCATGTACGATAATTTCAAATTAAAAGGGTAGCCACGGGCCACCCCTTTTTATTACTAAACCTCAAAGGCAATGAGATTGCTAAGGTGTAAGAACAATAACTGGATCCAAACGGTAAATTCCATTATCACCTGTGATCGATTGAGAGGCGTCAAAATCGAATATGAATGCATTGAAGACTTCATTCAATCTTTTATCTATTTTGATTTTCAGACCGGAACTTTCTGCACTTGGTGTTTGCAGAGGATATGAATTGCCATTGACGACAACCGAATTATCATCTCCTAAAATAAAACGGACTTCTTTTAAATTGCCTTGCGGAACTATACCTTGTGAGATCAACATGGTAACCCCATTTTGGAGATCAAGAAGATTCACAATAGTATCCTTGGTATTAACAGGAACCCATGACGTGGTATCGTTAAAGATCTTTACTTCAATCCTCTTGATGTGGATCTTTACCGAATCATAAACAGCCGGCACATCAGTAAGATAAAATTGAACAGGAGAAGTTTTGTGTTCTTTCTTGCAAGAGTAAATAAATGACAAAACAAGAAGCAGGGCAAGCAGGGAGTAGTTATTTTTCATAGATCGGATTTGCGTTGATAAAAGTAATATAAAACTGTGCCATCGTCCTAACCATGACTGTGCTGAGCATCAATATTTCTGGCTAGTTCGTAGTATTTCCAAGAATTCTTCATAGCACAAATTTGGATTGTTACCTGTTTATCCTTACAAATGCAGTGGTGTATCTAAATTTCAGGCGATGAAATTATCGGAATGTACAAGGGATGTCGGAAAAAGGCAAGTTGCACCTTATTTCTCTACGAGGTTCAAAATATGATCTGCAGCTAATTTATTGGTATTGTATTGCCTGAATTGGTTTCTGAGTTTTTCAACATTTTTCTTGTACTCAGGATTGGAGAAAATATTCTTAACAGCCATTCTTATCTTTTGCGGTGTTGGCTTTTCTGTCTTAAGATCAATGCCAAGTTTAAAATAGCCGATTCTTGCGCAGATCTCATTTTTGCCTTCATTAATGCCTGCAGCTACCATTGGCAACCCATGTTGGATCGCCAATAGCGTTCCTCCGTACCCACCGTTCGTTATATAAATATCTGCCCTGGGCATGATAGAATCAAAGTCAATAAAATCTTCGATTTTTTTCTCAACTCCTCAGTGTTATGAAAACCTGTAGCGACTATAATCAGATAAACTTCATTCCTGAATGCTTCCAGGGAGGAATGATCAATTTGGAAGGATCAGATTCAAAAGTTCCCTGGGTGATAAGAATTATTTTTTTTGTATTGGCTAAGTTTATTATTCCAGGCAGGAGTAAAGTCGTTTGTCTCACCTCACGTCATGTCCCTGGTTTTTCAATTCCATGGCAATTCCAGTCAGCGGGGAAAAATGACCCTCGGCAGGAATGCTGGCAAATAGAATTTTTGTGCGTTCCATAATAATTTCAAATCTTCTATCTACGAATTTAATTGAGCCAGAGTTTTGCCAAAATATTTATTCTCCGAGCATTTTTGTGTGGTAATCCTTCGACAAGCTCAGGATGTCCTTCGACAAGCTCAGGATCTCTTCGACAAACTCAGGATGTTAAACCAGGGACTTCACAAAGGCGCTCTTATTTGAAACTACATTAACTTTAAATGCAAAAATTACTTTTTTATGAGAGTCTTTCTCCTAACCTTAATTTCATTTTCAACTCTCCTCGCCATGGCACAAAAAACTCAAAAGCCGCCGCTTCATGCGAAAAACTGGATGGCTATTACAGGCAAGCCGCTTTCTGCCAACGCAGGGGCGATGATATTTCAGCAAGGAGGTAATGCAGTAGATGCGACCTGCGCTATGCTTGCCGCCGGCTGTACCATGTGGGATGTTTTAAGTTGGGGCGGAGAAACCCAGGCATTGATCTACAACCCCAAGACAAAAAAGGTAATTGCAATAAATGCGCTCGGAGTTGCTCCGACTGGTGCCACAGCAGATTATTTTAAGAGCAAAGGATATAACTATCCTCCTGAGTACGGACCATTGGCTGCGGTAACTCCTGGCACACCTGGCGGTTTGTGCACGATGCTGGCTGAATATGGAACCATGAGTTTGAAGCAAGTGCTCGCACCGGCCATGCAAATGGCTGAAGGATATCCCATGGAACAGGAAACAGCTACAAGTATTGAAAGAAATAAAGAACGCATCAAACAATGGCCATACTCAAAGAATATTTTTTTGCCACATGCCGGTCAACAATGGGAAGCACCGGAGGCGGGAGAGATATTTAAGCAAACTGACTTGTTGCAAACATTACAAAAAATGGTAGATGCCGAGCAGGAAGCGCTAAGAAAAGGGAAGAATCGGAAACAAGCCATCTACGCGGCCTATGATCGTTTCTATAAAGGCGACATTGCAAAAGAATTTGTTCGAAGCTGCCAGGAGCAGGGCGGTCTCATCACCATGGAAGATCTTGCCAATTGGAAAGTGTTGCAGGAGGAGCCACTCAAAACAAATTACAGGGGCATTGATGTTTACAAACTGCAGCAATGGTCACAAGGACCCGCGATGCTACAAGCCTTGAATATCCTGGAGAATTTTGATCTCAAGAGTATGGGATATAATTCAACACGATACATTCATACTTTGTATCAGACCATGAGTCTTGCATTTGCTGATCGCGATTTTTATTATGGTGATCCTTATTTTGCTCCTGAGGAACCTATCAGGGGATTGCTTTCAAAAGATTATGCAAAGCAAAGGGCGAAGCTGATCAACTGGGAAAAAAATGATCCAAAAATCGGTCCGGGTGATCCCTATCCTTTTGAAGGGAAAACAAATCCTTATTTACAAGTGATGAAAGAAAGAGGTTTTGTTGCCGGGGTCCCTTCCGCCGAAGGGGATTTAGGGGAGGCATACTTAGACGCACTGCACCGGGGAACTACGTCAATCGAAGCAGCAGATAAAGAAGGTTGGTTGGTTAGCGTTACGCCCAGCGGCGGATGGGTACCTGCATGCATCGCAGGACATACAGGTGTAGGTATGAGTCAGCGCATGCAAAGTTTTGTTCTCGATGCTTCCGTAAATCCTTTCAATGTGGTCGAGCCGGGCAAGCGACCAAGAGTAACCCTGACGCCGACGTTGGCGATGAAAGATGGGAAACCATTCGTGGCTTTTGCCGTGCAGGGTGGCGACACACAGGATCAAAATCTTCTTCAGTTCTTCTTAAATATCGTTGAATTTGGAATGACGGTGCAGGAAGCTGTTGAAGCTGCAAATATCAATACCGATCAACTCTGGCTTTCGCTTGGTGGAACAAAGACCGATGATCGCAAACCAAAACCCGGTAACATTTTACTCAATTCAAATACTCCTGACTGGACACGAAGAGATCTGAAAAAAATGGGATACAAGTTAAGTTTTGAAGATCGCACATCTGGACCCATCAACGCCATTTATTTAG
>VBAQ01000045.1 GCA_005883765.1 Bacteroidota bacterium | reverse complement strand
ATGTTCCTGTTCAAAAAACTGTTGATGACTATAAAAAGGTAGCGGAAGAGTTTAATAAAAACGGCGAGATCTGTAAGAAAGCAGGAATCAGATTTGGATACCACAACCATGATCATGACTTTAGTGTGGTAGATGGCAAGCCGGCGATGGAAATCTATTTACGAAACACGGATCCTGCTCTTGTGGATTTTGAAATGGATATCTATTGGGTGGTAACAGCTAAGCAAGACCCGGAAGCATGGTTGAAGAAATACAAAAACCGTTTTCGTTTATGCCACATCAAAGACAGGATAAAAAACGCTACTGAGAAAGATGCGTCCTGTATCCTGGGCGAGGGAAGTATTAATTTTCCAAAGATCATCAAGACTGCGAAGGCGAATGGCATGCAGTATTATATTGTAGAGCAGGAACGCTATGACCACTCGACTGAAATGGACAGTGCAAAAGCTGACGCTCAATATTTGAAGAAGTTTAAGTTCTGAATCCTGCATACAGGCAGCAAGCAGGATGCGACTAGATTGGCAGGTTATGAGGTAATTTTTTTTGCAAAAAGTCATTTCAATTTAATAGAACTAGTTGCTCAAATTCCTCGACATACTTCTGACCCTTACTCATTTTGCAATAATCGGATTCAATCTCTTTGGCTGGATCTGGCGGAAAACCAGGAAGGCGCATTTGATCGTAGTAGCAGCGACCGCATTCTCCTGGTTCGTACTTGGGATCTGGTTTGGGTGGGGTTATTGTCCCATAACTCACTGGCAATGGCAGGTAAAAGAAAAATTGGGAGAAACCAATCTTCCTAATTCTTTCATAAAATATTACGCCGACAAGATCAGCGGAAAAGATATTGATCCTTCCATTGTAGACACAACTACTCTCGTTGTTTTTCTAGTGGTAATCTGCATTACGCTTTACATTAACTTTTTCAACAGAACTCGCAAGTCGCCAAGACCCTCAAGGACTCCTTTGGAAAGTCCCTTCGGACATGATTCTTAACTCTTAACTCAAAAACATTGGCAGCGATTTTGCACTATTGATTTTATAAATTTGTACGCATGCAGGCAAGCCCGGAACTAAGATTGAAACAGGAATTGGTAAATAGTATTGTGCACGGCTTTGGTATTTTGTTCGGCATCATTTGCATTCCGATCCTGATTACTCTTTCTGCAAAAGGTAATAATCTTAATGCCGTCATCGGTTCAGGTATTTATGGTTTTAGTTTCTTAATGGTGTTTACATTCTCAACCTTATACCACGGCTTCCAACATGAAAAGGTAAAACAGACATTAAAAATTTTTGATCACATCAGCATTTACTACCTCATCGCAGGCACATACACCCCGATAGTTCTGATCTATAACCACAACAGTTTTGGAATTACTCTTCTTTGTGTTTTGTGGTCGTTAACCATAGTGGGGACAATATTTAAAATTTTCTATTGCGGCCGGTGGGAAATTATTTCCACGGCTATTTATTTACTCATGGGATGGAGCATGCTGGCCGGTGGCAATGAATTTTTTTTAAGAATGCCCAACGCTGTTTTGCAAATGGTAATTTCAGGCGGGATCATTTATAGCATCGGTACAGTTTTTTATCTCTGGGATAAATTTACTTACAGCCATGCCCTCTGGCATCTCTGCGTACTGGCGGCGGCCATTTGTCATTACGTGGCTATTCTGTTATCCGTTTAGATCGGTTCGAGAAAATCTTCGGTTCGGTTCGATTTAATCTCTGTGACTTGCGCAGGATCAAGAATAGTATTAAGGCACACATCGGATATTTGTTAATCACCCCGTTCTAAACATACTTGCTCACAAACTGCCGCTAATGTGGACAGTCTCCCATACAACCTTTTGGCCTGAATTTTCGACATTACTATACGTGAAGAAAATCTTGGCCATATCGTTTGTCCCGTTTTTAACCGTATCCCTTTTTTCACAAAAAATAGATAGTATTTTTTTTCATCTGTACACGGACAGCCTTAAAAAAGGGCAGCACAATTATATAAATGTGGACGCAAAACTTTCCGATGGACATTGGCAGCCTCTCACAAGCAAAGACATTGTTTTTTCTTCCTCAGCGGGAAAGTTTGAAGACAATGATCTCATTCTGCCGGGAAATTTCAAAGACGAAAAGATTAAGATAAAGGCTGTTCTAAAAAGCAATCCTGAAATATGGAAAGAAATTACTATTTGGGTCAAGAAACTTCCCGATCCTGATCGATTGCCGACAAAGGAAGACATATTCCAGGACAATCAAACCAGGAAAAGAAAGCGTGGTTAATTTTTAGCGGCCACGGAAATCAAACACTTCATTGTCCTTACCTTTGTATTTGGCAGGTCTTACACGACCAGCTCCTGCTCAACCTCCCCAGGGCCGGAAGGCAGCAAGGATAGGCGGTTGTAGCGGTGCGATGTAATCAGCCTGCCTTTTTTATGCCCTGTCCCCAAAGGGGATTTTGATTCACTCTCTTTTAATTAACTTGCAGCCTTTAATTTGAATTGTGTTGATTGTGTAACGGACAAATAATCTCTATTTGACTTCCGTTGCGTCGCACACTTCAGGGTTCGGTTCTTTACTCAACAATTTTGTTTACAAAAATTTCCCAAAAGGGCTGCGAACTAAGTTCCTCCTTTCAGGGAACAGGGGGCATTATGAAATTTTTTATCGATACAGCAAGTCTTGCTCAAATTAAAGAAGCAAACGAATTAGGAATATTGGATGGTGTCACGACGAATCCCAGCCTGATGGCTAAGGAAGGCATTAAAGGCAAGGACGCCGTTTTCAATCATTATAAGACGATTTGTGAAATGGTCAATGGGGATGTGAGCGCAGAAGTTACAACAGTTACCTTCAATGAGATGATTGAAGAAGGGAAAAAACTGAGGGCGATCCATCCCAATATCGTTGTGAAGATTCCTATGATCAAAGATGGAGTAAAAGCCATCAGGTGGCTCACTGAGCATGACATTCCGGTTAACTGTACCTTATGCTTTTCAGCCGGTCAGGCAATTCTGGCGGCAAAAGCTGGGGCTAAATATATTTCTCCTTTCATCGGGCGCATCGATGATAGCGGCTGGGATGGTGTTCAATTGATCGAGCAAATTGTAAAGATCTACAAGGTGCAGGGATTTAAAACCAAAGTGCTTGCCGCATCCATCAGGAATCCAAATCACATTGTACAATGTGCTGAAGCGGGCGCTGATGTTTGCACCTGTCCGCTGGAGCCAATTCTCGGATTGTTGAAACATCCATTGACCGATATTGGTCTTGCTAAGTTTATGGAGGATGCGAAGAAATCAGCGTAGCGAATATCGAGCGTCGAATATCGAATTATCAAAACGAATGATGGACTGTCAGGGTAGTTCGACATTCATTATTCCTTGTTCGATATTCATTATTCTCACAAACTCGTGACCCCCTTAATGATCCCGTCCTGCCATTTCACAAAAAACAATTTTTTGTTCTCGAAATAATCAAGAGTGGTGGTTTGCTTGTTGATGACCGGCTGAATATCCAGTTCACGGAAAAGATTAAAAGCATTGTGACCGAGGTTTGCAGGAAGTTCCTTCCCGTACTCCAGCAACATTTTCGAAAAATGCCAGGTGGCTTCATAACCCCGCATCACCATGTCACTGGGGCGTGCGTACATTTTTGTGGTGAAATAATTCGAAATGTCCTGGCTCACTTTATCGGTCCTTGAATTGTAAAACGGTGTGGTGTAAATTATTTCCAATCCCTTGTACTGTGGTCCCGTAAAATCTTTTGTGAGATTATCAAACGTGGGCATGCCGACCAATGTCAGGGGATATTGTTTACTCATTGATGCAAGTTGCTGGCTTAACCTCCTTCCAAAATTTTCATCAAGGCTGCCTGCTATGCAAACTGTGTGTTGATTACTGTCGAGTTTTGACATTAATTGAACTATCGTAAAGCTGTCCGTGATATCAACATATTTTATTTTTCGAGATGGAGTTGTTTTACTGGCATCATCAAAAGAAGCCTTGATGATGTCTTCCATCTGTCCTTTTTTCCTAAACATCACAATAGGGTCAAGTGCATAGTTTCTTTGTACATATTTGTATATGCGATCAAGATGTGTCTGCAAAGTTGAATTCAACATTACAAAAAAAGGATTGTTGGTAATGCCGCCATCGTTTGGGAGATTGACATTTATGTAAGGAATCTTTTTTGACTTCGCGGCATTGGCGATGTTCCAACTTTCTTGTGGATTGGAATAGGCAAGAATTAATTCCACGCTGTCACTGCTCACTTTTTGTAATTGTTGGGCCAGGGATTCCTTTGAACGCGTGTCATAAATAAATACTTCAAGTGGCGCACCTTCTTTTGCCAACGTGTCAAGCGCTAACTGCGCTCCTTCATAAAATTCAAGACCGGGATTAATAAATTTTGGAAATTGTTTTTCGTAGCGATAGTTGCTCAAATTGTCAAAAGCCGAATCCAGGTAAAGAGGAGTAAAAATGGCGATCTTATGTTGGCTTGTTTGGGCTGTGCAATAGGCAATTGGCAAAAGGCAATAAGCAATAGGCATTAAGCAATGGACAGTAAGCAAAGACAGGCATCTATAATTCCAAAATCTTCTTGTCATTCGTATTTTTTGTTATTCACTTTTCAATTGCCCATTGTCAATTGATCTCATTCCCACTCAATTGTTGCCGGGGGCTTGCTGCTGATGTCGTACACCACGCGGTTTATTCCTCTTACATTATTGATGATCGTATTTGAAACATCTGACAAAAAATCGTAAGGCAAGTGAGCCCAATCGGCAGTCATACCATCCACACTCGTCACCGCTCTCAGCGCGACCGTATATTCGTAAGTTCTTTCATCACCCATCACTCCCACGCTTTTTACAGGTAACAGGATGGCGCCAGCCTGCCATACCGTTGCATACAGATGATGTTCTTTTAAAGCTTTCACATAAAGATCGTCGGCTTGTTGCAACAACCATACCTTTTCTTCAGTCACTTCCCCAAGGATCCTTATGGCCAAACCAGGACCGGGAAAAGGATGACGGCCGATCATCTCATCGGGAATTCCTAATTCTTTACCAACTTTCCTCACTTCATCTTTGAATAAAAATCGCAACGGTTCGACGAGGTCAAGATGCAATTTCTTCGGTAACCCTCCCACATTGTGATGTGATTTTATAGTTACAGAAGGTCCGTGTACTGAAACACTCTCGATCACGTCAGGATAAATGGTTCCTTGTCCCAATAATTCAATTGCTCGGATTTTTTTTGCCTCTTCCTGGAATATCTCGATAAATATTCTTCCGATTGTTTTACGTTTTGCCTCAGGATCGGTTTTGCCGGCCAGGGCATCATAAAATCGCTCCCGGGCATCAATCCCTTTTACATTTAACCTGAGTTTCTCATAGGTCGACAATACCGTTTCATACTCATTTTTGCGCAAGACACCATTGTCGACAAAAATTCCATAAAGATGATCTCCAATTGCCCGGCTGATCAAAGTCGCGGCCACTGTTGAATCTACTCCTCCACTCAATGCCATCACCACTTTTCGATCACCAATTTTTTCTTTCAGCTGCGCAACCGTGTCGGTAATAAAATGCGCGGCTGTCCAGTCCTGGCTACATCCGCAGACATCGACTAAAAAATTATGAAGGATTTTTTTCCCCTCAATGGAATGATATACCTCGGGATGAAATTGCAAACCGTACAATGGAAAGTCGTGAGTCGTGAGTGGTGAGTAGTGAGTAAACGACCCGTTTAACTGGTTATCGGCTGTTTTCTTAAAAGCCGCAATGGGAATACTGTCAGTTGTTGCCAATAACTCAAATCCCTTCGGCAATTCTAAAATTGTATCCGCATGACTCATCCATACCTGGCTTTTCTCCATGACGTCATGAAGCAGCACATCATTTTTTTGTTTTTGGAGCAGCGCCCTTCCGTATTCCCGCTTATTACTTTTTTCTACCCTCCCGCCGAAGCGCTTTGCAGTCAACTGCGCGCCATAACAAACTCCCAGCACAGGAACTTTTTTTATAAATGCCTGCACGTTTACATCAGGAGCCTTCTCATCATTCACAGAGAACGGTGAGCCTGAAAGAATAATTCCCTTGAGTCCGGGTTCAAACTCAAACGTCTTATTGTAGGGAAGGATCTCGCAGTACACATTGGCTTCTCTTACAGCGCGGGCGATCAATTGGGTATATTGTGAACCAAAATCGAGGATCAGGATCTTTTCCGTCATGGTGCCGCGAAGATAAGAAATCGGTTGAGGCGAGACTAAGGTTGAGCTGTTCTCTGTTGAACATATTGTATTTTGCGAGCCGATAAAATCTTCAAAAATTCCGCTCAAGGCGGAGATGGGATATGAAATATTACATAATTGCAGGAGAGGCTTCAGGTGATCTGCATGGCAGCAATCTTATCAGGGAACTGAAAAAACATGACCACTCTGCCAGGGTGCGTTGCTGGGGTGGAGACAAAATGGAGCAAGCAGGCGCTGAGCTTGTAAAGCATTATCGCGACCTTGCCTTTATGGGTTTTGCGGAAGTGGCAAAAAATCTTGGAACCATTCTTCAAAATCTAAAATTCTGCAAACAGGACATTTTACAATTCAATCCAGATGCACTAATTCTTATTGATTATCCTGGATTCAACCTGCGCATTGCGAGGTGGGCAAAGCAACACGGCCTAAAAGTGATCTATTATATTTCACCGCAAGTATGGGCGTGGAAAGAAGATCGTGTGCGCTCGATGAAAAAAAACATTGACAAAATGATCGTGATCATTCCATTTGAAAAAGACTATTTCAAAAATAAATGGAACTGGAATGTGGAGTATGTGGGGCACCCATTGGTAGAAGTTATTGAAAGTTATAAGTCCGGAGTCGGGAGTGAGGAGTCAACTAAACGTAACTCACCACTGACTACTCACCACTCACCACTTATTGCATTATTGCCTGGGAGCAGGAAACAAGAGATCGCAAAAAAACTTCCGATCATGCTGGAAGTGAGCCGGTCTTTTCCTGATCACCAATTTGTGGTTGCAGAAGCGCCTTCGGTAGAAGATGAGTTTTATCAAAATTTTACTAAGGATTATTCAAATGTCAGTGCGGTGAAAAATCAAACGTATGACTTATTGATGCAGGCAAGGGCCGCCCTGGTGACTTCAGGGACTGCAACGTTAGAAACAGCTCTGTTCGGAGTGCCGGAGGTGGTTTGCTACAAAGGCTCGTCGATATCATATCAAATTGCGAAAAGAGTGATCAAAGTAAAATATATCTCGATGGTCAACCTGATCATGAATAAACCCGTAGTAAAAGAATTGATCCAGCATGATCTAACGGTAGAAAAATTGAAGCACGAATTACACGAATTACTCACGAATGAGAAACGAATTGCAGAAATGAATAAAGATTATGCGGAGTTAAAAAAAATTCTAAGTGGGCGAGGAAATGCTTCCGCTAACGCGGCAAAATCTATCGTTGATTTTTTATCGAAGTAATTTAATGGCAAGAATAATGAGACAAAGGATGAACATAAAAAAGCAGATACGATTGATCCAATGCATGTAACCAATCCACTTTGTCTCAGGCTTATCAGGTTTTCTCAAATAGAAATACTGCGCTATTTGCCTCCAGATGCCCATAACTGCCGTCCACACATTTTAGTGGAGAATATCGGAGTCGAACCGACGACCTTCCCGCCGCGCTGCGGGACGCTCTAGGTACGTACTGTCATTAACGACTCAATATACTCGCGGTTTTTCCTTTTTTTTATTTCCCTTGTGCAAGCCTCAGCTTTTGTGTTAGACCCTCTTTCGTATGTTAGTATTCAATCGCTTGCTTTTTTGGTTACTTTACTGTCCGAGTGTACGTCTCGAAAAAGACGATTTTCTAAATGGCCACTGCGCCAAACATAATATTCATCAATTACCTCTGAACGCAAATTATAACATAAAAGGACATACACAAACAATGTGTGCGAGTCTGGTGGAGAATATTGGAGTCGCCGACGACCTTCCCACTACGCTGCGGGACGCCTAGGTGCTTGCTGTTACTAACGACTCAATATACCTGCGGCTCTTTCTTTTTTTTATTTCCATTTCCCGCCGACAGGCCTCGGCTTTTGTGTTAAACTCTTCTTTGTATACTAATATCCAATCGCTTGCTTTTTTGGTTGCTTTACTGCCCGAGTGTACATGACGAAAAAGACGATTTTCTAAATGACCACTGTGCCCAACATAATATTCATCAATTGTCTTTGAATACAAAATATAAACATAAAAGGACATAAACAACCAACCTGTGCAAGTCTTGTGGAGAATATCGGAGTCGAACCGACGACCTCTTGCATGCCATGCAAGCGCTCTAGCCAGCTGAGCTAATTCCCCCGGTGAATCGCAAAAATAGTGGATTCGTTTTTAAGACCGAGAATCGGTCATAAGCAACTATCTTTGCTACTCCATCAGAACGAACCGCTAAATGAATTTTAATCCACCCGACTTGATAATCTATGAGAATAAATTTAGCGCTTATCGTTTCTATTATTGTCGCTGTAGGCATCGTAGCCTTCGCTTTTACGGCAATTCAAAGTTCCTCAGAGCGGCAAAAGCTCAACAATGAATTACAGGCAAACACTGTAAGGCTGGCCGAAGATTTCTACAAATCACATTTTAAACATTTGGAAAAGGGTGACAGTTTAACCTCGAAAGAAATTACAGACAGTGTTATCAGCCAGTACAACTTTGTTGGAATGGCTGTTTATTATAACCGGGACAGTGTCATTCCGCTGAATGATTCAACCCGGCCTCTGCTCGAGCACTCGTCTGATTTTATTGCCAGGACAATTTCGGCAGATTCTTCCATGGGCAATATGATCAAGGTAAGTGGTAAAAAATTTTACGAATACATCAGGGTGATAAAAAGACAAGACAAGCCTTCTATTGCCGCCATTTTTTATGCCGACGCGGGATACATCAGAAACATAATAAATAGCATTTGGTTGGGGAATTTTTTCCGATGGTTCCTCCAGGCACTGATCATTTCAGTCGTTACACTTCTTATTATCCGGTGGGGAATTTTAGCACCAATAAATAAAGTGGTGGAATGGATCAAAGCAGCGCGATTCGGAAATGTTGAACAATTTGAGAAAGGACCTCCGATCAGTTTTCTAAGGCCTTTGTACAAAGAGATCTCCGGCATTGCCCAGGCTATGCAGGAAGCAAAGGCAATTGCACAGGAAGAAGCGAGATTAAGAACAACGGCAGAAGCGATCTGGACACCGGAGCGGTTGAATGAAGAAATGAAACAGGTGCTAGAAGATAAAATGATGGTGGTTGTTTCAAATCGCGAGCCATACATGCATGTCCGTGCCGGCAAAGAAATAAAATGTATAGTTCCGGCAAGCGGTATGGTAACGGCCATGGAGCCGATATTGAAAGCCTGCGGAGGATTATGGATCGCTTCGGGAAGCGGCGATGCGGACAGAGAGACGGTTGATAAAAATGATAAAGTTCAAGTGCCTCCCTACGAAAACAAATACACATTGCGCCGGGTTTGGCTCACAAAAGAACAGGAAGACCATTATTACTATGGCTTTGCCAATGAAGGTCTTTGGCCGCTTTGTCACATTGCACACACCAGGCCTGTGTTCAGGATAGAGGATTGGGAATATTATCAGCAAGTAAACCAAATGTATGCGGACGCAGTGCTGGAAGAAATTAAAAACCAGGAAGACCCGTTTATATTAGTGCAGGATTATCATTTTGCACTTTTACCTAAACTCATCAAAGAGCAAAGACCGGATGCAAAGGTTGCTATCTTTTGGCACATACCCTGGCCAAATCCTGAGTCATTTGGTATTTGTCCCTGGCAGCGTGAATTGTTAAGCGGGATGCTCGGCGCAGATCTGATCGGATTTCACACTCAATATCATTGCAATAATTTTTTGGAAACGGTGAACAACACGCTCGAGTCAAGAGTGATTTGGGAAAATTTTTCAGTGAAGATTGGAAACCAGTTCACGCTGGTAAAGCCTTTCCCTATCAGCATTGCTTTTACTTTAAAAGATTACGACAGCGGAAGTGAAACAAGGGAACGGGGCACGGACGTCCTGAAACAGTACGGATTAAATGCCGACTATTTGGGCATTGGCGTGGACCGAATAGATTACACAAAAGGCCTGATCGAAAAATTCCTTGCCATTGAAAGATTCCTCGAAAAAAATCCCTTTTACCAGGGTCAATTCACATTTGTACAGATAGGTGCACCAAGTCGGTCTTTATTGAAAACTTATGCCGACACAATTAGTGCCGTCGAACATGAAGCCAATAGGATTAACTGGAAATTCAAATCAAAGAATTGGCAACCTATCTTGTTTCTTAAGCGACATCACAGCCATGAAGAGATCCTTCCGTTTTATAAGGCAGCGAATCTTTGCATGGTAACGTCATTGCACGATGGGATGAACCTGGTGGCAAAAGAATTTATTGCTTCGCGAAACCAAAACGACGGTGTACTTATTCTCAGCCAGTTTGCAGGCGCATCGCAGGAATTGCTTGGCGCAATGATCATCAATCCCTACGACATAGAACAAACTGCGGACGCTATAAAAACTGCACTGGAAATGCCAAAGGAGCTGCAATACCATAAAATGAAACAAATGCGCCGGGTAATCATGGGTCATAATGTTTACTCATGGGCAGCCGCCATCTTGCGAACCATGGCTTCCATTCAAAATTAATTTCTTCACGCGCAGAACTGGGACGATACAGCTTTCATTGCTCACGAAAAATAATTCCGAGCACTAAGACTCTGGTAAAAAAATCTAATGTTTCGGCTGTTTAGAAACTTTCCGATGTTTTGCAATCGCACACTTGTTACGAGTTCGTGGCCTGCAAAAGGTTTTCGTTGCGATCACTCGTAAAATTACTCACGGATTTTGCATTACACTATTTCAAGATTTGGTTTCCTTCTTTTAGGTTCTCTGTTTTTTACATGTAGATTTTTTTGCCCAACTGTTTAATGACGCCGAATGAGTTTTGAACAACAATTCTGTGTGGCATTGGTTTTGGATTATTTGAGATGTTTTCTTATTAACCAAACTACTTAGTTATGGATAGCCAACAAATATTTTTACGAGAAAGAATAAAAAACTTGGGCAGTGCAATATTTTTCAATTTAAGTGAAGCCGTGTTGAAACTGCAGACCAGTATTGTGAGGATTGTACACGTTGACGAGTATGGATACATTTGGTTTTTTGTCCAAAAACCGCAGCAGCAATTAAACGAATTTGAGAAAGAATTTCCCGTTCAGCTGGACTTTTTTCGGAAAGGTCTTGACTACTCCTTGCAGGTTATTGGTAAAGGATGCATAGTGAACGATCCGGAGGACCTGATGGTGGTAACCAGCAATATAGATGAGACCAGGCATTTTAATCCTGAAAAGATGATCCTTATAAAAGTAAAAATGACGAGGGCCGATTATTTTGAAAATATTTCAGGACATAAGACTTCATGGTTCCAAAATGCGTTAAGTTTGCTGCAGTCATGGATATTTCCTCATGCGCCAACCTATGGACCCACAACTTACTACCCAGGCATGACAGAGGTTAGTTAAAAATTATCACTACCTTCTGCTAAAATTCATTAACTGCGCTAAATTAAAATTATGAGAGCAATATGGTCCGGGGCGATCAGTTTTGGCCTCGTCAATATCCCTGTAAAGCTTTATACAGGTGTTGAAGCTGAAGAAGGTCTTGACCTTCGTATGCTATCAAAACAAGACATGTCTCCTATCAGGTACGCCCGCATTTCAACGGCCACAAATAAGGAGGTGGAATGGAAAGATATTGTGAAGGGATACGAAGTGGAAAAAGGGAAATACGTTGTGATTACCGATGAGGACTTTAAGAAAGCAAGTCCAGAGAAAACTAATACGGTTGATATTATACAATTCGCCGATGAGGAGGAGATTGATCCTATTTATTATGAAAAGCCCTATTACTTAGTTCCGGATAAGGGAGCGGCAAAACCATATGCCCTCTTGCTAAAAGCTCTTGAGAAAGTAAAAAAAGTAGGAATTGCAACCTGTGTTATCAGGAACCGCGAACATATTTTTACACTGAAGCCTTTGGAAGGAGGACTGTTGCTGATGGAACAATTGCGCTATGTGGATGAAATAAAAGAAAGACCCGAAGTAAAGGACCCCGCGAGCGCGAAAATTACGCAACAAGAAATTAGCCTGGCGGTAAAGCTCATCGAGCAACTGACAGAAAAATTTGAACCGGAAAAATTCAAAGATACCTATGTCAGGGAGCTGAAAAAACTGGCAGAGGCAAAGGCACAGGGAAAGAAGATCACTGCTCCTGCCGAGAAAAAACCTGCCGCTGTAAAAGACCTGATGAGTGTATTGAAGCAAAGCCTCGAGGCTGCACCTCACAAAAAGAAGAAGGTTGCCTGATATGGCGATAGAATTCTATGAGCCTTACCTTATACAAAAAGAAAAGAAGTTTTAAAGAAACACCTGAGCCCTCAGGCAAAACAAAATCATCCAGGCGGGGTTTAAAATTCGTTGTTCAAAAACATGACGCGACGAGCTTACATTACGATTTCAGGCTCGAACTGGAAGGCGTGTTGAAAAGCTGGGCTATTCCCAAAGGTCCTTCACTAAATCCCGAAGACAAACGCCTGGCGATGATGGTCGAGGACCATCCTTACGATTACAGAACGTTCGAAGGAACAATTCCTGAAGGTAATTATGGCGCGGGTACCGTGATGGTTTGGGACGAGGGGATCTATGAGGCCTTGGGTTACGAAAGAGAATCGATAAAAGACCAGGAAAAGATCCTCCTCCAGGAGCTGAAAAAAGGCGATCTGAAATTTGTTCTGCATGGTGAGAAAGTAAAGGGTGCCTATGCGCTCGTTAAAATAAAAGGCAGGGGTGAGAATGCCTGGTTGCTGATCAAAAAAAAGGATGATGAGGCTTCGAAAACGGATATCACTAAAAAAGACCGGTCTGTGTTAACAAACAGGAACCTACGGCAGATCGCAGAAGAAACCGGTGGGAAAATAAAGGAAAAAAAATCATTGGTTAAAAAGAGACCTAAGCCCGAGTTGCTAAGCCATGATCGTGTTCGAGAAGTAAAAAAAAAATCTTCGACGTAAAAGATCTGCTTAAAAATTATCCCGAGGCAAAAAAATCAAGGGCTCCTCTCCAGGTAAAACCAATGCTGACTACACTGGTTGATGAACCATTTGATAACGACGATTGGCTGTTTGAAATAAAATGGGACGGCTACAGGGCAATTGGTTCTGTCATTGACCATGATATTGAACTTTACTCGCGCAATAATATTTCATTTAACAACCGGTATGGAGAAGTAGTTGGCGTACTAAAGGAGTGGGATGTCAATGCCGTTATCGATGGCGAGATAGTCGCGCTGGATGAAGATGGACATTCAAAATTCCAATTTCTACAAAACTGGCAAAGTAGTCAGCAGGGAAGTCTGGTTTATTATGTATTTGATATTCTATGGTTAGAGGGATACGATCTGACACAACTCCCGCTTATTGCAAGAAAAAAAATATTGAGGACAATTATTCCAGGAGACGACATTGTATGCTTCAGTGATCATATAGAAAAAACCGGCATCAATTTTTTTGAAGCGGCCAAAGAAAAGGGCCTTGAAGGAATTATCGCAAAAAACAAAAATTCCGTTTATCAAACGGATACCCGTAGCAGGAACTGGTTGAAAATAAAAACGGCAGCCAGGCAGGAAGCAGTGATCTGCGGATTTACGGCGCCCAGAGCAAGTCGTCAATATTTTGGAGCCTTGATACTCGGCATTTATGACAATGATCAATTGGTGTATGCCGGTCACACTGGATCAGGGTTCACTGAAAAATCATTAAAGGAAACCTGGAGCAAACTGAAACCTTTGATCACGGATGAATGCCCTTTCGATAAAAAACCAAAGACCAATATGCCGGCAACCTGGGTAAAACCCAAGCTGGTTTGTGAAATTAAATTCCAGGAGTGGACACAGGAAAATATAATGAGAGTTCCCATTTTTATGGGATTGCGACCAGATAAAAATCCCAAAGAAGTAAAAAAAGAAAAGACTATGGCAACAAAATCTTTAAAGAAGGAGTCCGCAGTCGGCACTCGGCAGTCGGCTAGTAAGAAAACTGCGAAATCGCAGAAAACAAAAAAAACGGAAACTAAAAGCCCAAAAATAAAAAGCAAAAATAATAAAGAGGGTGAGTGGTTATCCGTTGACGAGAATGAAAAAACAGTTACTGTAAATGGTATTGACCTTAAGTTGACGAATCTAAATAAGGTTTATTGGAAAAAAGAAAATTATACAAAAAGAGATTTGCTTAATTATTATCATAAAGTCGCACCCTATATTTTGCCGTATATGAAAAACAGGCCACAATCGTTGAACCGGCATCCGAATGGAATTGATGGTATGAGCTTTTTTCAAAAAAATGTGCAAGGCAAAGTTGCCAATTGGATCGAAACCTTTGAAGAATTCAGTGAATCAACCAATGAAACTGTTCACTATTTTGTATGTACTAATGAAGCGAGCCTGATCTACCTTGCCAATCTTGGCTGCATCGAGATGAACCCATGGCATTCCACTAGGGCAAAACCGGGCAACCCAGACTATTGCCTGATAGACCTTGATCCGCATGAAATCGGATTTGACAAAGTGATCGAAACGGCACAGTCCGTGAAAAAAGTACTGGATGAATTATCGATCCCTGCATGGTGTAAAACTTCTGGTGCTTCCGGTCTGCATATCTGCATTCCATTAGGGGCAAAATATTCTTACGATCAGTCACGACAATTGGCTGAATTACTTGCAAATCTTGTTCACCACGAAGTACCCTCCTTTACCAGTGTGGAAAGAAGTCCTTCCAAAAGGAGAAAAAAAGTTTACCTGGACTATCTTCAAAACTCTAAGGGGCAGACGGTCGCATGTGTCTATTCGGCCCGGCCAAAGCCAGGAGCAACCGTTTCAACTCCTGTATTTTGGGAAGAAGTAAAAAAAGGCTTATCACCCTCGAACTTTACAATAAAAAATCTTTTTGACAGACTAAAGACTGAAGGTGATATTTTCACGCCTGTTTATGAAAAAGGCATTGATCTGAGAAAAACCTTAACGAAAATTGAATCAGTTTTGCAGTAGACGACAGTTTACCCGACTCAAACATCCTCTTTAGTACTTTCGCCTTCACTTGTTTCTTTTTCATTTTGGTGTTCCTTACCATTTTTATGGCCGATCCAGGCAGCGAGTTTATCAAACCATTTTTCTTTTTGTTCGGCGAGGATATGTGAAGAAAAATTTTTTAGAAAATATGGTATTACTGTTCTCACGAACCAACCGGCTCTTGACAGGATAACTCGCTTGACGACGGAATTAATAACAATATCGGAACCGATATTTAGCAGTAAGCTGGTTTTGTCCCTGGTAGTTATTTTTTTAATGAAATCAACTGCATCTGTCACCGGTTGCAATTGTGCCTTTAATTGCTGCACGTCATGATGAATGAGCTGTTTTTGCGCCTGGAGCAAAACCTCCAATCGCCGCCTTTCTTTTAAAAGGTCCTCGTATGAATGGATCGGTTTATTCATACATCTTTCGCGTCAGAAAATTTCTTAAAAATGGAAAGATTAACTTCTTCCTCATCACGATCAAAATGACCATAACAACCAGATAAACGCCAGCCGTAATAAAAAATCCGCCCGCGCGACTGCCCGTCACGTTTCCCAGCCACCAGGCAAGACCAAATCCAACAAAAGAGATAACGAGCAAACCCAGAAAAGCGAGTATGACAGCGTTGATAATGGATGACGCTATGTCAATACTTTTTTGTGCAAGATTTATTGTGATGAGCTGATAATAAGTTTCGAGGAAATCCACTGCATGCCCTGCGAGATCCTTTGTATCTTCTTTAATTTCTTCAGTTTTGGTTTTTACTTCTTCCATGCCTTTAAAATTAAAGCGAAATAAAGCAGGCCTGGGCGACCTGCTTTATGTATTAACCAAGATCTTCTTGCATACGTGATACTCTCTCTTCAGCAGAAGATTTCATATTCCTTGCTTTGTTTTTAAGTTCATCGTATTGCTCACGGGTGCGATTTAGAAAATTTCCTACCTGGTCAGCCCAATCTCCTGTAGTCTTTGCAATGCGTTTGCGGGTTTCGCTTCCTTTTTCGGGAGCGATCAGTAAGCCGATCATTACACCGGCTGCTGCAGCTCCTAGAATGCCGAGGAATACTTTGGTTCCTGTAGTCATAAATAAATATTTAAAGGGTGAAATAAATATTTGCCTGATTTTTTATAGGAAAGAATCATACCAAATATTTTTTTATGAAAATAGTTATTCAAAAAACGAGGCAGGGATTTTTTCAACTTGTATAAGTTAAAAAAAATATACGGCCCTGAGAAATTTATTCTACAGGTGAGCCGGCAATTGACAATTTACCATTGACAATTCACCCTATTCGCCCCAGATTTCATCCTTGCCCTCCAACCATTTTTTTACCAGCTCCGTGGTTACTGATTTAGGTCTCTCAATGGGTAAGCCAAGGGCCCTGTCCCAGCACAGACTGGCAAGAACACCCAACGAACGGCTGACGGCGAAAAGAACAGTATAGAATTCATACTCAACCAGGCCATAATGGACCAGCAAAGCGCCACTGTGCGCATCGACATTAGGCCACGGGTTCTTTATTTTTCCCAGTGATTGTAGAATCGGCGGAACTGTTTCATAAATATTCCAGACCGTTTTCACCAAAGGATCGTCTGGGATATGCTTTTTTGCAAATTCCATTTGTGCAGTGAACCTGGGATCAGTTTTGCGCAAAACGGCATGCCCATAACCTGGCACGACCTTCCCTTCGCTCAAAGTTTTTTGCACATACCCTGCTATCTGATCGTTCGTGGGTAAATCGGTTTTTAGTTCCTCTTGCATTTCAAATATCCATTTGATCACTTCCTGGTTAGCCAGGCCGTGTAGTGGCCCCGCGAGTCCATTCATGCCGGCGGCATAACTTAAATACGGATCCCCTAAAGCTGAGCCGACCAGGTGAGTGGCATGTGCCGAAACGTTTCCTCCTTCATGATCAGCATGAATGGTCATATACAAACGCATCAGTTCCATAAAACTCTCGTCATCGTAACCCAGCATATGCGCAAAATTGCCCGCCCAGTCAAGCAAGCCGTTGGGATTTATGTGTTGGTTATTTTTGTACTTACGCCTGTAGATGTATGCCGCGATCCTCGGTAGCCGGGCAATAAGCAAGATCGTATCATCAAAAGTCGGCAACCAGTAGTCTTTTTTATTGATCCCTTCAGCATAAGCTTTCGCAAAATAACTTTCCGTCTGCAAAGCCATCACTCCGATCACATACATGGTCATCGGATGTGTTTCAAGCGGTAGAGCATCGATGGCAGCAAAGACGTGATTCGGCACGTGACTGCGACGCTGGAAAATTTCAGTAACATGATTTACCTCCTCCGTCGATGGTAGATCACCTACCACCATCAGGTAGAACAAGCCCTCGGGTAATGGTTCGTCGCCGTTCTTGGCCTTTGGCAATTTTTCTCTCAGTTCCGGAATGGAATAACCGCGAAATCGAATGCCTTCCTGTGCATCAAGCAAAGAGGTTTCGGAAACCAATCCCGTAATACCACGCATTCCCTGGTAAACTTGTGATAAATGCACCTCTCCAATCGTCTTGTTTCCATGCTCCTTGAGCAAATTCTTTATTTCGACAGTCATTTCATCTGCCTTTGCCTTAAACCTGTCTTTTAATATTCCCATGATGTATTGATTTTTGAATAGAAGGTGGTTGGAGCAATAAAGGTAATGAGAATATCGCGCCTACATTGTAATCCCTGGCAGACCGCACGGCACATAGTCTCGTCACCAAGATCCGGGATAGCTTTTTTATTTTGGCGTGATCCTATACAACCAGTAAGCAACTCCACCAAAAAAAACATTTGGCAACCAAGCGGCAACTAACGGAGGAAAGTCTCCCTTAATTGAAAATACGGTGGAAAACCTGTCAACCAGGATAAAGACAACCGCTATCACAATCCCGATAGCAAGATGAAGTCCGCTCCCACCTCTTACCTTTCGGCTTGAAACAACGACACCGATCATGGTCAACAACAAAACTGTAAATGGCGTCGCACTGCGACGGTACAGTTCAACACGCAAAGTATTTAAGCCTTCCGAGCCCCTTAGTTCTTCCATCCTGATATAATTTTTCAGATCTGGAGTGTTAAGCTTGTCCTTTAAATATTCATCATTTCGCAGATCAATCGGTTTGATGTTTAAGTTCAAATTCATTTCCGGCTTTTTGGTCACGGTTTCCTGCAGGCCATTAATATATCTCTCTGTTACACTGGATAGCTTCCAATTTTTTTTTGCTGTATCCCAGGTCATCGTTTCGGCACGAAGATTATATACTACTTTATTGGCTCTGACCCTCTCAAGATAAAATCCGCCCGCGCTTTTAGAACTCGTGTCGTAATACCGAAAGCCGACATAAGTGTTGGGATCGGATCGTTTGTAAATAGTAGACGGTCTGCCGTAGTCTGATTTTACGCCGTACTTGTCAATATAAGTTGACTGAAAATTACTGCGTATTTCCTGTGCCCTTGGTATTACGTAACGACTGGCAAGCCAAAGCATCAGGGCCAGCAAAAAGCCGCCAGCTAAATAGGGACGGAGAAAGCGATCATAACTGGTGCCACTGGAAAGAATTGCAATGACCTCAGACCTTGCAGCCATGCGACTGGTGAACCAGATCACAGCAATAAAAACGAAGAGCGGAAACAACAATCCCCAGATGTACGGAACAAATCCAAAATAATACTGAGTGATGATCTGCGACGTAGCCAGGCCTGATTTCACAAAATCATCTGTCTTCTCACTGCTGTCAACTGCAACCGCAATGAGAGTAAACAAAAACATACAGAAGAAAAAAGTGACGAGGAGTTTTTTCAGTATGTACCAATCGAGTTTTCGCATGAATGGTTCAAAAGTAAAAGAAAAGGAGTTGTGAAACCACATTTAGGCGTGCAATTTGCACAGAACTCATGTGCAGCAAAATCGTTTCCCATACGTACTCAGGCTTGCCAGTATTCTCATCATCCTGTTTTTAATTGCAGCAGCATTGTATTACATGAAAGTGGTTTTTGTGCCACTCTTATTTTCCATCATTTTTGCAGTAATGCTTTATCCCTTTTGTCTGCGTTTTGAGAAAATAGGATTTTCAAAAGGCCTGGCATCATTTGTAGCTGTTTTTATTACGACAATATTTCTGATCCTGTTAGCTTACCTAATATTCCGTCAACTAAGCATTTTCTTCCAACAAATTCCGCAGCTATCGGAAAAGACAAATAAAATTATTGAGAATATGCAGCAATATGCTTCGCAAAATCTGCGAATGAAAAAAACAACTTTTGCTGACAATCTTAAAGTACAGATCACTGAGCTTCCCAACCTGGCTGCGCGCATGCTTGGCAATTCATTACCCCTCATAACCGGCGTGCTGATCGAAATTTTTCTTATTCCCCTCTATGTCTTTTTTCTTTTGTATTACCGGCATTTTTTTCTTGAATTCTTTTATAAGATTTTCCCTGATTCAGAAAAAGTCTTGATTGATGAAACGCTGGAAAAACTCGAAGTAGTTATCAAAGGATATATATTGGGACAGTTTCTCGATATTCTCATTATTGGCACAGTCAATACACTTGTGCTTTATTTCCTTGGCATTGGTTATACGATTATCCTTGGATTTGGAGTCGCTTTCTTGTGCATTGTTCCCTACCTCGGTATGATCGTTGGGTCAGTGATTGTGGTATTTGTTGCTGTGCTAACCACGAATACAACCTGGCAACCTCTTACAGCATTTTCGGTACTATGGTTCATCCATATCATCGATTCAAATATCGTGGCACCGAATGTTATTGGTTCAAAAATCAGTATTAACCCTCTTGTGGCGATTTTTATCCTATTTCTTTTTGGTGAGCTATGGGGCCTGGCAGGACTGTTCTTAGCCTTCCCATTAGCAGCCGTTTTGAAAGTGATTTTTGATACCATACCGGGATTAAAACCCTATGGATTTTTATTGGGAGAACCACAGAAATATCATTTAAAAAAATATTCCCTGTTACACATAAAGCGGATGCAACATATCCAGGAAATGAAAGAGCACATCCCGATCAATGAAGTATTACCGGGTCAACCGGGCGCTGATCCATTGCCGGGAGGCAACGAGACTATTTAATAGAATTTAAAGTCTTGTTTTCAGCACGGAAATCATTTCATTTTTCCAATGACTATAATCACCATCGATGATATGTTGCCTTGCCTGGTTAGTCAACCACATATAAAATGCAAGATTGTGCACACTGGCAATAGTAAGACCGAGTATTTCTTTTGAGCGAACCAGGTGTCGCAGGTAAGCTTTACTATAGTAATGACTGAATTCGCAATCGATGCCATCGTCAATCGACGAAAAATCTTTTTCCCATTTTTTATTGTCAATGTTGATCACCCCTTTCGATGTAAAAAGCATGGCGTTGCGTCCATTGCGGGTGGGCATCACGCAATCAAACATGTCAACTCCCAATGCAACACACTCTAAAATATTCCAGGGTGTTCCCACTCCCATCAAATATCGCGGCTTATCGGCCGGTAGATTGTCACAACAAAGTTCGGTAAACTCATACATCATTTCTTCCGGCTCACCAACGCTCAAACCACCAATCGCATTGCCAGCCGTATTCTTTGAGGAAACAAATTCGCATGATTGTTTACGAAGATCAGCAAATGTTCCCCCTTGAACGATCGGAAAGAGATTCTGCTCATGAGCATATTTCGATGGCGTTTCATTAAGTCGTTGTATACATCTGTCGAGCCATTGATGCGTCAATTCCATGCTTGTCCTGGCATAAAGATGATCGCTGGGATACGGGGGACATTCATCAAAAGCCATGATGATGTCAGCGCCAATAATGCGTTGAATATCGATCACATTTTCCGGGGTAAAAATGTGCCGGCTGCCATCAATGTGGCTTTGAAAGTGTACACCCTCTTCATTTATTTTTCTATTTGCCGCAAGGGAAAAGACCTGGTAGCCGCCGCTATCGGTTAATATGGCTTTGCTCCAATTCATGAACCGATGAAGTCCTCCTGCCTGTTCAAGCTCTTCTACTCCGGGCCTCAGGTACAGATGATAAGTATTGCCAAGAATGATTTGCGCTTTTACCTCGTTGATGAGCTGTTGTTGCGATACTGCCTTTACACTTCCTGCCGTTCCCACAGGCATAAAGATTGGGGTGAGAATTTTTCCATGGTCAGTAACGATCTTTCCTGATCGTGCTTTCGAATTCTTATCAGTATTTTCTAATTGAAATGATAAGTCAGCCATAAATGCGGCAAAGATAGCAACCGGTCAGTCTTTCAAAATCTTAAACTCCACTCTTCTATTCAACTGCCTGTTTTCAGGAGTGTCGTTTGGCGCCACTGGCATGCTTTCACCATAACCATGCGAAGTGATCCTGTTGGGATCTATTCCTTTTGACAGAATATATTCCATGCAAGATCTCGCCCGGTTATCGCTCAACTTGAAGTTATATTCATCTGTACCGTAACTATCAGTATGTGCACTCATTTCAATTTCAATCGCAGGATTTTCCTTCAACAATCTTACTACTCTGTCCAATTCAACAAAAGACTCAGGTCTCAAGTCCCATTTGTCAAAATCAAAGAACACATTGTTTAGTCTAACCACCTGGCCTATTTCAATCGGAACGAGGTACAAATCCTTGTGTATTTCTTTGTAACCCGCCTTTACAAATGAATCCAGATTCAGATTCTCCGAAATAGCAAAAAATTTATCCGCCGACGCCCGTATCAGGTAATTTTTATCATAGGGTAGCACAATTTTGAATGAGCCATCGGTTGGATTGGATATCCCGTTCCCTGCTTCAACCCCATCCGGTAATGTTTCATAGATAAGAGAAGCACTCAATGGTTCATTTGTTTTCTTGTTATAAACATTTCCGTCAACCAGCACAACAGGATTTGGTCTTTCTCTTTCCAACAATTTCACTCTCACAATATCGCTTTCGCCATAGCCATTTTCAGCGCTTGTCAGGTAAGCATACTCACCACCTGCATCCAATGTAAAAAATGCATCCCAGTCCGGCGTGTTGATTGGTGCAGGCAGATCAACCGGTTCGCTCCATTTTTGCCAGGTGCTGTCAAGTCTCCTCGTCATCCAGATATCGTTATCTCCTAACCCACCGGGACGATTACTACTGAAGTAGAAAGTAACACCATCTGCAGCTAAATAAGGAGTCATTTCATTATACTCAGGCAGGTTGATCTTCTTACCCAAAGATCTTGGCTCCGACCACGTACTGTCGCGTTGCAAAAAACAAACGTACAGGTCGTTATTATAACTGCCTTTTTCTTCAGACATGTATAGCAGTAACGTTTTGCCATCGTGTGCCATCGTGGCGCCATACTGACGACCGCGATCATACTTCTGGTAATTTTTTATTCTCAATGCATCTGGCTTGCTCCATCCACCATTCTTTTTTCTGTGACTCATGCTTATACCATTGCCCACATAATCTCCATCGATAAATGCATTCCTGATCAGGATTCTATTATTGTCCGGCGATATCCAAAACACAGCATTGTAGAAATAAGTATTTAATGGATAGCCCATGTGCCTCGCTGGACCCCACACACCAAAGCTGTCCCTCTCTGCATACCAGATATCCTGCGAGTTTGGAATGGAGTTGTATTTTGTATTCATGGGATCATTCTCTACAATAAAAAATAAAAGATTCCCATCAGCGGATACGGTAGGTCTCAGCTCTGCCAAAGGAGTATTGATGTTCGGCCCTAAATTTTCAGTTTTAATGATCGTTGATGCGGTAATAATGTTTTCTTTTTGCGGTATAAGACTCCCTGAAGTATCAGCAAGCGGTTGGGCCTTTGAGAATTGCCCACAAACAGTTAAAAGAAAAAATAGGATCGGCCTTTTCACAACATTGGATTTGCCCGCCAAAATAATATAAAAAATCAGAAGCTACTAGAGCAGTTTTATAAGGAGATTTACGCTTAGTCCCCGGTTACCGGTTACTGGTTACCGGTATTAAGTGCAGATATTTTTATAGAGCAGGTAACTGGTAACCTGCAATATGGCTTTATTCACATAACTGTGAAAGTTTTTTGGCGTCGATCAGCGATTGCAATTTATTTTTGCAGTTGGAAACTTTACATCACCGAACATTAACCTTTTTTGCCACCAAACGAACCAGCTTATGAACTGGACGCTACTGAAAGATCATTTGTGGGAGACTGTATTTTATCTTTTTTGTTTAGTCACTCTCATCCAGGTTTTTTATTACGTTTTCTTTTACAGTCGCGTTGCCTTTTTTAAAGAAAAATCAAAACAACAGTCGCAACAACATCCTGTATCCGTAATTATTTGCGCCAGGGATGAAGATGAGAATATCGCACGCAACCTGCCGGGCGTGCTGGTACAAAAGTATTCGAGCACGCACGAAGTCATTGTGGTCAATGATAACTCAGTTGACGATTCAAAATATATCCTGGAAGAGCTTCAGAAGACCTTTAAGTTTTTACAGATCGTAGATCTGAAACAGGAAGCTAAACTGATCTCAGGAAAAAAATATCCTCTCTCCATTGGTATTAAAGAAGCTAAGCATGAAATTGTTTTGCTCACGGACGCAGATTGCGTGCCGGCAAGTGAGTTTTGGATTCAAAAAATGCAGGACGCTTATGTAAACGGCACCGAAATCGTGATTGGCTACGGAGCTTACAACAAAAGGCCTGGCCTGTTGAATAAGCTTATCCGTTTCGAAACTTTTCATTCAGCGCTTCAATATCTTTCATTTGCCCTGGCGGGCAATCCCTACATGGGAGTCGGAAGAAATCTTTCGTACAAAAAAGATGTTTTCCTTCGCAACAAAGGTTTTTCTTCCATCAATCACATTCCCGGTGGTGATGACGACCTTTTCATCAACAAAGTCGCGAGCAAACACAACACGAGGGTAGTAATAGATAAAGACGCCATCACCCTCAGCCAGCCAAAGAGAAGCTTCAATGAATGGCTGCGTCAAAAAACAAGACATTATTCCACGGCACGATATTATAAAAAAGGAAATAAGTTTTTACTGGCCCTATACTCCTTGTCTCAATTCTTGTTTTATCCATTATTCATTGCGGCTGCTTTATTTTATAGCTGGCAATTGGCGCTCGGGGTCCTTGGAATTCGGCTATTGTTGCAGGCATTTATTTTTTTAAAAGCAATGAAAAAATTAAATGAAGCGGATCTTTGGCCGTTGTTCCTATTTTTCGATATCTGGATGTTCTTTTATTATATCATCTTTGCGCCGTCCTTGTGGAAAAGGCCGAGGGTTAGCTGGAATTAGATTATTTTTTTTTTACTTACCTTCTATTGCTGCTATCATCATCGTTGCGTAGCATGCCGACGCTTGTGGTCGGCATCCAGATCAGAGACGATAAATGTCTCGATTCCGACCGGAGCGTCGGAACATTTATCGTCAGGACTCTTGTACGTTCGTCTCGCTACTGAGCAAAAATGGAAATACTCCTGAAATACTTCACAGATTTTTCGGATCAGCAATTAGGACAATTAAAAGTACTCGAGCATTTATACAGAGACTGGAACAGCAAGATCAATGTCATTTCAAGAAAAGACATTGACAGCCTCTATGAAAAACATGTGCTCCATTCATTGAGCATAGCAGCCGTTTTTGATTTTGCCGAGGGCACCGAGGTCATTGACATCGGAACCGGTGGTGGTTTTCCCGGCGTCCCTCTCGCCATATTTTTCCCGCAGGTAAAATTTCACCTCGTTGACAGCGTCGCCAAAAAATTAAAGGTTGTTGATGTTATTGCAAAAGAAATTGGTTTGAAAAATATAACCACCGAACATATAAGAGCAGAAGAAATTAAAAACAGGAAGTTTGATTTTGTCCTGTCACGAGCAGTTGCTCCTTTGAAACAGTTATGGAAGTGGAGTAAGCCGCTGTTACGAAGTTCAGAGTTCAGAGTTCAGAGTTCGGAGTCTGGGACTCGCAACTCCCAACTCTTGACTCCCGACTCCCGACTCTTGACTCTTGACTCCCGACTCTTGACTCCGAGCTCAGGTTTGATTTGCCTAAAGGGCGGCGATCTTTCCAGGGAAATTTCTGAAAGCAAGACAAAACCTCGTATCATGGAAATATTCGAAATATTCCCTGAAGAATATTTTAAAGAGAAATATATTCTCTATGTGCCGATTTAATTCTTTACTCTCCTCCAGGGCATGAGGGCTTCTATTACCGGAAAGTAGTATTGGCGGTTTACGGGCCAAATGCCATCTTTGCTTTTATGAATGTGATCAGCGTATGCATTGTCGATGACAACCATGAACTTCGCTGGGCCCTCGAGGAAATCGTTTCCATGTCAGACGGCTACAAATGTGTCGGTACGATGAGCACGGCTGATGATGCGATCCGGAAATTGCCGCTTCTGAAACCAGATGTAGTTTTAATGGACATCAATTTGGGTGGAGGTGAGAGTGGCATTGATTGCGTTCGTGAGTTAAAACCAAGGATGCCTGGTACCAACTTTATGATGTGCACTGTCTACGAAGAAGATGAAAAAATTTTTGAAGCCTTAAACGCCGGAGCCAGCGGCTATATTCTGAAGAAAACGGCTCCCGGCAAATTGCTGGAGGCCATCCGTGAATTATATCAGGGTGGCGCACCCATGAGCAGCCAAATTGCGAGAAAGGTCGTGGCCGCATTCCAAAAGCATTCAGTTGGAGCAGGAAATCACGACAATAACATCGCCATGCTTTCAAACAGGGAGAAAGAGATATTAGAACTGCTTTCCCGGGGCCTGATGTATAAAGAAATTGCCGCGGCATTATTCATTGGTCAGGAAACCGTGCGCAAACATGTCTACCACGTTTATGAAAAGCTTCATGTAACCAATCGCGTTGAAGCTGTAAACAAATATTATGGCAGGTGAAAGCTGCCTGATGCCCGACTAAACCAAATCATTACCTCTTCGATCAAAAAATACCACGAAAGTGGTATACTCCTGAACCACTTACTCCCCTATTTTTATATTGGCAACTATAAAGTATAACCATTAACATTAAACTCTTTTCGTAGGCAAGCAATCAAAAATGGGCCTTAATCAGAAAGCCCTCCACCGGAGGGCTTAACCATTTCATGCCGGCCATTGAACATCGAACATGGAACATCGAATGTCGAACAAGGAATATCGAACGGCGAACGGCGATTTCTTTTGTTCATTCTTCATCATTCCTTGTTCCTTGCTCATTATCCCCTACCATTTTAACTCCAATTTGTTGTTGCGACGGTCAATATCGGCCATGCGTTGCGAGGGATCGATCTCGGCAAGAACGATATCGGTCAACCTGCGATCCGTTTCAATAATATAAGTGGGGTTTGTCCAATGCCAAGGTTCATAAACTTTTCTTGCAACTGTATCTACTTCCTGTGGCTTTTCGCCGTACATCAAATCGAGGGGAACGTAGTGCACTTGTTTTGTGCCATCTTTAAAACTTAGCTGCACATCGATAGGCATTGGCACCAGGCCCAGGTCCCGCAAACGAATTTTGGTTTTCCCATTTTCTTCCCACAAACTATCGATGCCGTAATCGATCGTTTTAATAGAATAGATCCAAAACTCTTTATACCAATCCAATTTCATATTGCTTACTTTCTCAGCAACATTGATGAAATCCTGCGCATTTGGATGCTTGAACCTCCATAGCCTATAATATTCCAGCAGAATTTTGTCTCTCGTTTCTGAGCCAACAATGTATCCAAGTTGCTCAAGAAAAACGGCGCCTTTGCCATACGCAGCAGAGCCATATGCGAAGTTTGTGTTGTAGTGATCCGCGTGGGTCGCTAACGGTTCTTCCTTACCACTTTTTGCGGCACTGAAATATGCGCCGTAGTTATTTCCAAATGGTGATGAAGTTTGATTTTCCAGGAATGCTCTTACCCTGCCCGTTGCGTAGTCAGTAAACCCTTCATCCATCCATGGATAAAGCGATTCGTTGTTGCCCAGCATGCCGTAATACCAGCTGTGTAACCATTCATGCAGCCAGGCGCCCGGCCCCGCCAATAGAGTGGCCATTGGATATTCCATACCTCCATCACCGCCATCAATAAATGAATATTGATTGTATACATATCGGCCAAATGTCTTCTCAACGTAAGGCAGCGCCCTCTCTGCTGCGGCCAGCACCCCTTTCCATTGTGCATCGGTTCCATCCGCTGTTTTGTACAGAACATGAATAGTGAGATCATTCCGTACTTTCTTTGAGATGTGATTATAATTCGGATCGGCGGCCCACATAAAATCATGAACATTTGGCGCAATAAAATGCCAGGTCAGCTTACTGCCGGCAGGACGATTTACCAAAGCACCGGGCTCTTCGTAACCATAGCCGATCTGATTTGGATTTTGTAAATAACCCGTGCCTCCAAGGACATAAGTTTTATCAATGGAGATGCTGACATCAAAATCACCCCACACTCCATAAAACTCCCGAGCCACATAGGGTGTTGGATGCCATCCTTCATAATCATATTCACAGATCTTAGGATACCACTGGCTCATAGAGTAACGAACTGTTGTATTAGGATTGTCTCTCCCGCTTCTTCGAACTTGCAGAGGAACCTGCGCCTCAAATTCCATTTCAAAACTCACCTTCGATCTTGGCAAAATCGGTTTATCAAGTTTTACTTCAAGGATCGTCTCATCAACTTTAAATGTCTGCGGCTTTCCGTTCATTTTTAAGGAAAGAATTTTTTGATAGCCATATTCTTCCGGTTTTAAGTTCTGAATGCGATCACCGATCCTCGGGTCCCAATCTCTCACTTCATTGCCCTCGCGATCGGTGCGTAAAGAAATTGTTCCCTGCCTGCGACTCCTGTTATCCATCATACTGTTCGGCTGAAAGGCATTCCAGTACAAATGATAAAATACGCGGCTCAATGTGTCAGGAGAATTATTCCAGTAATCCAATTTCTGTTTACCGGAAAAACGATTTGTTTGAACATTCATGTCAATATTCATCACGTATTTCACCTTCTGTTGCCAACGGTCTGGCTGAGCATTCACATTCATCAAAAAAAATAGCTGCAGAAATATTAGAAAGCTTTTCTTCATTGATTTTTTGTTTGGAGAGGGCCGAAATTACGACTATTTAATAGTTAGCATTTTGCATTCAGCATTGGCAATGGAGAATATTATCATTTCCTTTGCAGATATTAACTGGAAGATACCAATGTGAGCGAGATCTTTTTTAAGGACGGCTATGATTACCGCCGCAAACCGTTGTCACAAAAAACTTAGTCACTGAGTTTCTTATTTTTCTCTACCCGCTACTATGATCACTATTTCGCCCTTTACATTTTTTTCCTTGAAGTGGTTACAAACCTCCCGTAAAGTTCCTCGTTTGTTCTCTTCAAATATTTTTGTTAATTCGCGACTCACACAGCACGATCGATCGGGAGTGAAATGTTCAATAAAATCTTCGAGAGTTTTTACAAGTCGGGCCGGCGATTCATAAAAGATCATGGTGCGGTCTTCCTCCACTAATCTTTTTAACAATGTTTGCCTTCCTTTTTTGAGCGGCAAAAAGCCCTCGAATACAAAACGATTGGAAGGAATTCCACTATTAACAAGGGCGGGCACAAAAGCAGTAGGACCTGGGAGAGATTCAACTCTTATTTCTGCCTTGATGCATTCCCTTATTAATAAAAAAGCCGGATCAGAGATACCCGGTGTGCCAGCATCTGTAACCAGGGCCATTTTTTTTCCAGCGGATAGCTGGTCGACGAGGTGCTGCACTACTTTGTGTTCGTTGTGTTGATGATAAGGAGAAAGCTGTTTTATTATCTTGTAATGGTTCAACAGGTTCGACGTAGTGCGTGTGTCTTCAGCAAGAATGAGGTCAACTTCTTTTAAAACTTCCAAAGATCGTAATGTGATATCTTTTAAATTACCGATCGGCGTGGGAACAACGTATAGCATACCCCCTGTCCCTCTAAGGGGGGAACTTAGATTGGAATTATCCTTTTTATTCATGAAGATATTTTAATCAGGCAGTCGAAATATCTGGACTGCATCAAAAACTCCCCTCTAGGGATTAGGAGTTAATATTTCGTAATATTCCATCACAGGATTTGCTAATAGTTTTTTGCTGGCGTCTTCGGCTATCTTTTTTGCTTTTTCCTCTGAGTCGGTGTCTATTTGCAGCGTGATGTTTTTTCCAATGCGAACATCCGCTATCGTATTCAATCCGAGATTCTGAAGACCGCTCATGACAGCCTTTCCCTGGGGATCTAATAATTCTTTCAATGGCATCACTTTGATCTCTACGGTATAGGTCATGTAGTTTTATTTTTGAACGCCAAAGATATAATAACGTAAAGGATAAAAATGGCGGGTACTGCCGCCCAGCGCAGACTGAAGACAGCAATGATCGCAAGAAAAAGTAAAATATACCTGGCAAGATTATTTTTTATTGTCAGGTCTTTCACTTTCATACTCATCAAAGGCAGATCACTTATCATTAAATAACTCAGCAAAAGAATGATCGCATACAATATCCATTTATTGATAAATGCAAATTGGAGATGAAAAACCTGATAATGGATGATCAAAGGAAAGGAAGCGATCACTAATCCCACTGCAGGCGTCGGAACACCTTTGAATGTACCCCGTTGTTCAATATCCAAATTAAATTTTGCCAATCGCCAGGCTGCAGCGCACGGAACCAAAAATGCAGGTAACAACCAACCTATTGAAATATCGAGGCCATTTTCCTGTTGCGCATAACTGATGCGAAGTAGTTGATAAATGATCAGGCCCGGAGCCACGCCAAAACTCACAACATCGGCCAATGAATCTAACTGCCCACCCATTTGCGAAGTTGATCTGAAAAGACGCGCAACAAAACCATCCAGGAAATCGATTACAGCTGCCGCGAAAATGAGAAGTGATCCCCAAGTTATTTTCTCCGGGAGATTTACATCGGTATAGCCCTCCTGCTGTAGCAAAACAAGAGCCTCTCCCGTTTGAAGAATAAAAACAATCGCAAGACACCCAAAAACAAGATTAAGTAGCGTAAAAAGATTTGGGATGCTCGTCAGCCCCCGCGAGGAGGAATTATTTGCCATCACTTTTTATTTCTTTCAAAAATAAGTGAATTGTTTCTCACGTAACTGACGAGGCCTGCTCATGGAGCCTGTCGACCAGCAAGCAGGATTTAGGAGTGCTTCATGAGAGATTCAATTTCTTCAACTGTAATGGGAATATTTTTCATCAGGTCTTTATTCCCGTTCCGGGTAATCCAGACATTATTTTCTATCCTGACACCCATTTGTTCTTCTTCAATATAAATCCCTGGCTCAACCGTAAACACCATCCCTGCTTTAATCGGTTCTGTTCTCGTGCCGAGGTCATGTACATCTATACCAAGATGATGTGAAATGCCGTGATATAAATATTTTCGATACGCCCTGTTTTCGGGATCCTCATTTTTCACCGCCGTCTTCTTTAACAAACCAATTTTTAAAAATCGCTGTGTGGCTTCTTCCCCTATTTTTTCGGTATAGTCAACAATTGAAATGCCGGGTTTTAATAAGCTTTTGGCATAATCGTGCAGGTGGAGACAAGCGTTATAAATTGTTTTTTGCCTGCGCGAAAATTTCCCATTCACCGGAACTGTCCTTGTCAGATCGGCATTATAGCCTCCATATTCTGCACCGAAATCCATCAGCACCAATTCTCCATCTTTACATTCCTGGTCATTGGTCACATAGTGTAATGTTCTTGCGCGGTCACCGCTCGCAATAATACTTCCATATCCTGGCCCCGTCGCCCGCTGACTTAAAAACGAATGCCAAATCTCAGCCTCGATCTCGTATTCCATAACACCAGGCCGTATAAATTTCAATAGTCTGCGAAAAGCATTGTCGGTTATGTCAATGGCTTTCTGCAACACTTCAATTTCCCAAGCGGTTTTAATCCCTCTCAGCTCCTTCATGATCTTCGCCGCTCTTTCATAATGATGCAAAGGATAGCGCGACCTCAGTTCGTCTGCATACCGATAGTCTCTCGTCCTGATCATACTCGCCTTTCGATCATTTTCATTTGTGTCGAGGTAGATCGTATCCGCCAAATGGATCCAGGTCTGAAGCAACGCCTCCAGGCTGTCTACCCAGACTATGGTTTTTATCCCGCTTGTGCTTTGGCCATCGTTAATTCTTAATCGCTTACCATCCCATTTTTCTTTCAATTCATTTGGTCGAACTAATACGAGTACCTCACGATATTTCGGATCAGGATTGTCGGGAAACAAGATCACCATGCTATCCTCCTGAACAATGCCACTCAGCCAAAACAGATCGCTGTTTTGCTTAAAAGGATATAAAGCATCCCCATTTACAGGCATTTCATCATTACTCACAAATATGGCGATGGAATTAGGTCTCATCTCATTGATGAATCGACGCCTGTTCCTGGTAAATATCTCCGGATTTAAAGGCAAGTACTTCATACGAAACTCAATTTAAGCGTTAAAGATAACGATGCTCGATGTCAACACGCTGCAATTACAAAATCTGGATAGATACAGATTTGAAATATTTTCAAGAAAAGCAACACCGCATTCGACTGTTTGCAAAATGCCATAAAATCAATGAAACATTACAAATGGTTTTAAGAAAATTTTTGACGCCAACAACAAACTACACTAACGCTTGTTCGCATATTCCCTTACCTTTGGGCCGTTAACAAAAACGATTGCTTCTTATGTCAGTTCACACCACTTCCTTTCCAATGGGAAGGAAAATGAAAAACCTTTTTTATCCCGGCTTACGGCAAACAGAAAATATTCATTACCAGTTATCGCCTGAAGAATTAATTGCTGATACTTTGAGTATAGGCCAGGGTGTGCTGAGTGACTCGGGTGCACTTGTGATTAATACCGGTCGGTTCACCGGCCGCTCACCGAAGGACAAGTTCATTGTTAGAGACGACATCACGAAAAAAACAGTCAATTGGAACGAATTTAATATTGCTATTGAACCTCACTACTTCGACATCATTTATAAAAAAGTGCTGAATTACCTGGATCAGTTGCAAGATCTGTGGGTCCGTGATTGCCACGCGTGTGCCGCCGAAAGATATCGTGTTAACATCAGGGTCATTAATGAAAAGCCATGGAGTAATTTGTTTGCTTATAATATGTTCCTTCGCCCAACCGATGAGGAGCTTGTCCGAAAGGATTCCTCCGGAGAAGATTTTTCCCCTGACTGGTGTGTTATTCATGTTCCAGAGTTAAAACTGAATCCGAAGGAGTGTGGCATCCGGCACGAGAATGTGTCACTGATCTCTTTCACACACAAAATTATCTTAGTGGTCGGCTCTGGGTATACAGGTGAGATCAAGAAAGGGGTTTTTACGATTCTCAACTACATCTTGCCGCAAGAAAAAAACGTCCTGAGCATGCACTGCAGTGCTAATGTTGGCAAAAGTGGCGATACAGCAATCTTTTTTGGACTGAGTGGGACGGGTAAGACCACCCTTAGTGCTGATCCGGGTCGGAACCTGATCGGTGACGATGAGCATGGCTGGACCGAGAATAGCATTTTCAATTTTGAAGGCGGCTGTTATGCAAAATGCATCAATCTCACGGAGAAAAATGAGCCTGAGATTTTTCATGCCATCCGTTCGGGTGCGCTGGTTGAAAATGTGACCTTCTTTCCCGGGACAAATCAAATAAATTTCGAAGACGCCTCCGTCACTGAAAATACAAGAGTTTCTTATCCGCTGCATTTCATAAGCAATGCACATGAACCTGCCATCGCCGGAATACCAAAGAATATTTTCTTTTTGACCTGTGATGCCTTTGGAGTGCTGCCGCCCATTTCAAAGCTAACAACCGAACAAGCGATGTATCAATTTATTTCAGGATACACCGCAAAGGTGGCTGGAACGGAAACCGGCGTCACTGAACCCAAGCCCACATTCAGCGCTTGTTTTGGTGCACCTTTTATGCCGCTGCACCCCGGCAAATATGCGCAGATGCTTGGTGATAAAATGCAAAAACACAACGTGAATGTATGGCTGATCAATACGGGGTGGACTGGCGGCTCTTATGGCGAGGGACATCGCATGGATTTATCTCACACCAGGGCAATGATCACCGCTGCCCTGGAAGATCGGCTCAGGGATGTTGAATTTGAAAACCACCCTGTCTTTGGTTTTGCAATACCGGAGCAGTGCATTGATGTACCGCCCGAAATTTTGAATCCTCGCAACACCTGGAAAGACAAAAACGCTTATGATGAAAAGACAAGATACCTGGCAGGCTTATTCATTAGAAATTTTGAAAAATACACGGGCGGAGTCCGCGACGAAGTGCTCGCCGCGGCGCCTAAATTTGATTTATAGCCTCGATCAATGTTTGCTTGAACCCCGCAGTTCCTTAGCGGCGTTTTTTAATTTTATTTAACCTCCTTCAAGGTCCATTTTCAAAATATTTATTCGAATTTGCCGTTGGTTTATTTGCGATGGCCGTTTTCCAAAAATTAATATTAATTGCCCTCTTTGCCTTGCCTTTATTGAGTAAGGCGCAGGACGACGAGTTCGTTGAATGGTCTCCGGCGAAAAGATTAACCTGGGATGACTACCTTGCAAAACCTTCCTCATCTTCGGACGCGGCAGCAATTACCAGTACAGCTCTTGGATTAGAATATCACGTGAGAAATAATGCGCTCACCTACAAAATCACGTGCAAGTTTTCAAAAACAAGGTCGTGGGGAAAATACAAAACAGATTATATCCTCGAGCACGAACAGGGGCATTTTGATATAACTGAAATATTTGCGCGCAAATTGGAAAACGCGCTAAGAGAATACGATTTCAACCCAAAAAAATTTAAGAGTGACCTGGACCAGATCTATAGAGAAATCATGGGGAAAAAAGAAGAGTTACAGAATCAATATGATGTTGAAACCGATTATAGCCGCAACAAGGAAAAGCAGGCCGAATGGTTGAAAAAGATTCAAAGAGAATTATTGAGATACACGCCTGCTTGAGGAGTATTCTTTTTTTCAAAATCACCGCTTATCTTCTCTTTCCTTTTTTCCTGAATGAAAATAATTAATTTACCGCATGAAGCGGATGAAAGCTCTTATTGTTCTGTCTTTTGCCACGAACATACTTCAAGCTCAGAATAGCATCGATGTTTTACACTATAAATTTGAGTTGAACTTAAATAATAACAATGATACGATCCACGGATGCGCTGAAATAAAATTAAGATTCCATCAGGCGGTTACTTCGTTTTCCATTGATTTAACTACGCAAAATAGCAGGGGCCAGGGAATGAAAGTTGACAGTGTTATAACAGGTCAACATCGGTCTTTGAATTTCATTTCCGAAAATGATAAAGTGAAGATTACACCGGATCGGTTGTCAAAACTGAACGATTCAAGCCTCTTCATCATTTATTACCACGGCGTGCCAAAGGATGGCCTGATCATTTCGAAAAACAGATATGGAGATCGGACATTCTTTGCCGACAACTGGCCTAACCGTGCGCATAATTGGATACCCTGCAAAGATCAGCCGGACGATAAAGCTACATTTGAATTTATTGTCACAGCGCCGTTGCAATTCCAGGTTGTTTCGAATGGAAAACTGGTCGAAGAAAAATTATTGGCAAACAATAACAAACTTACTCACTGGGTAGAAGACGTTTCTCTTCCAACAAAAGTCATGGTGATCGGGGTGGCTAAATTTGCCATCAAAGAGTTCATAGATAGCCCGCCAAATGTTCCAATCTCCGCATGGGTGTTTCCGCAAGACAGTGTCCGGGGATTTAAAAATTATTCACCAGCCCCGGCCATCGTGAAGTTCTATTCTGATTATATAGGTCCTTATCCCTATAATAAATTGGCAAACGTTCAATCCAAAACTATTTTTGGCGGCATGGAGAATGCGAGTGCGATCTTTTATAACCAGGAATCAGCGGAAGAACATACATCGATCGAAGACCTGCTGGCTCATGAAATTGCTCACCAGTGGTTTGGCGACATGGCAACAGAAAAAAGTTTTTCGCATCTATGGCTTAGCGAGGGCTTCGCCACTTACATGTCGGACATATATCTCGAATCAAAGTACGGAACCGACACAATGAATTATTTATTAAGGCACGCGCGAAGAAAAGTGATCGACTTTTCGAAGGGTTCGGCCGGCCCTGTTGTCGATTCCATTTCTCCTTTGATGAGACTTCTGAATGCAAACAGCTATGAAAAAGGCGCATGGGTATTGCACATGCTTCGAAAACAAATGGGGGATTCCATGTTTCAACTATTTATTCGCAAATATTACGATAGGTTCAAAGGAAAGAATGCGGATACGGAAGATCTCCGGAAAGTGGCTGAGGAAGTAACAGGCAAAAATATGGAGCAATTTTTTAAGCAATGGTTGTATACTGCTGGCATTCCTAAACTAGCTACACAGTCGCAGTTCAATAAACAAACAAACGAACTTTCAGTCACGATAAAACAATTACAAAAAGAAATTTTCCAATTCCCACTGGAGGTCGAAATAGAATCGGAAACGCAAAAGGCGAAGATTGCAACCATTCCAATTACTAATAGAGTCGAAACGTTTAAATTCAAAGTAGAAAAAAAATTATTGCGCTTCAATGTTGACCCAAATACTTCGCTGCTGTTTGAAGAAATAAAAAACTAAATACCATTTTCCCTTTTTAAATTTTAAGTCCGCCCCAGCTACGAGGAGGAGGTGGAAGGCGGGGATTTTTTAGTTTTTTTCCCATCCCGATTACTCAAAACATTTCCTACATTCATTCCATGTTAGTCAAAACCTTTGGTAGTGCGGTCTACGGCGTTGAAGCCTTATCCATTACTATCGAAGTTAATTGGATGGCTACCAACTTGGGTATTGTTTTGGTTGGTTTACCTGACAACGCGGTAAAGGAAAGCTTGCAGAGAGTGGAGAGCACAATTAAATCCAACGGCTACATGATGCCACGTACCCGCGTCGTGGTAAATCTTGCTCCTGCGGACATTAAAAAAAGTGGAACCGCCTTTGATCTGCCCATTGCTGTTGGCATCCTGGCTGCTTCTGAACAATTGGTAAATAAACGAGCCATTGAAAAATATATGATCATGGGCGAATTGAGCCTTGATGGCGAAGTAAGACCGATCAAAGGCGCATTGCCTATTGCTATCCATGCAAGAAAAGAAGGATTCAAAGGACTGATCGTTCCAAACGCAAATGAACGAGAAGCCGGCATGGTGAATAATCTCGACGTCTACGGCGTGTCGCACATCAAAGACGTAATTGATTTTTTTGAGAATGAAGAGGAAGGTTTAAAACCCGTGGTCATAAACACAAGAGAAGAATTTTTGAATTCGCAATCAGATTATGAAATTGATTTTAGTGAAGTAAAAGGACAGGAAAATATCAAGAGGGCGTTGGAAATTGCGGCTGCTGGTGGCCATAATGCCATTTTGATTGGCCCGCCTGGTGCCGGCAAAACCATGTTGGCAAAACGATTGCCGACCATTCTTCCTCCTCTCACATTGCAGGAGGCTTTGGAAACAACAAAGATTCACTCGGTAGCAGGTAAGCTTCCGGAAAATTCAACGCTGGTTTCAAAACGACCCTTCCGTTCGCCGCACCATACGATTAGCGATGTCGCTTTGGTCGGAGGTGGTGGTAACCCGCAGCCTGGTGAAATTTCACTGGCACATAATGGAGTTTTATTTCTTGATGAGCTACCTGAATTTAAAAGAACAGTTTTGGAAGTTATGCGCCAACCCATGGAAGAACGAAGAGTAACTATATCACGCGCAAAAATTGCGATCGATTTTCCCGCATCATTCATGTTGGTTGCCTCAATGAACCCCTGCCCGTGTGGATTTTATAATCATCCGGAGAAGGAATGTACCTGTCCACCGGGCGCTGTGCAAAAATACCTGAACAAAATTTCAGGTCCGCTACTTGACCGCATTGACCTGCATGTGGAAGTCACGCCGGTTGCGTTTTCTGAGCTTTCATCAGTTAAATGCCATGAAAATTCTTCCATCATTCGCGGCAGGGTGATCAAAGCCAGAGACATCCAGGCAAAACGATATAAAGACCACCCTGGTATTTATTGCAATGCCCAGATGAGCAGTAAAATGCTGAAGGAAATCTGCGTTATCAATACCGTAGGGCAGAATCTTTTGAAAACGGCAATGGAAAGGCTAAATCTATCTGCCAGGGCGTACGATCGCATTCTAAAAGTTTCAAGAACCATCGCGGACCTTTCAGGCAGTGAAGATACCAAGCCCGAACATTTAGCTGAAGCGATTCAATACAGAAGTTTGGACAGAGAGAGTTGGGCAGGATAAAATATTTTTGCAATTAACCTCTTAAGATTATTTTGTCGGCAAAAGCGGTGCATGAATTGTCTCATATGCAATAACAATGTCAATAATCAAACTTTCAAAATAAAGGAACTTCAACTCGGTTTAGGTCACGAATTTGAATACCAGTTGTGCGGTCAATGCGGCTCTATGCAACTGCTGGATCCTCCGAACGATTTTTCAAAGTATTACCCGAATGAAAATTACTATTCCTTCAAACTGGAAATGAAAACGCTGAAAAGGAATTTCTTCAGGACCGCGCAGGCCTCGTACATCCTGTATGGCAAAAACAAATTGGTCGGTTCCCTTCTTTCGATCGGTTACAAGATCCCTGAATTCTATGAGTGGATGATCAACACAAACACACAGCTTACTGACGCTATTTTAGATGTTGGTTGTGGTAATGGAAGTTTGCTCACAAGATTATACAAAATGGGATTCTCTGATCTCACCGGCATTGATCCTTTTATTAATGAAAACCACGACTATGGTCCGATAAAGATTTACCGGAAAGAAATTTTTGAATTGAATGAAAAATTCGACCTGGTTATGATGCATCATTCGTTGGAACACATGTTTGATCCTTTGAAAGTTCTGAAGAAAGCATGGCAATTACTGAATAATGGAAAAAGATTACTGGTAAGAATACCCATTATGGGAAATTATGGCTGGCAGAGGTACAAGAATTATTGGTGCGGAATCGATGCGCCCCGCCACATTTTTATCCCTTCCGAAAAAGGAATGCGATTGTTGGTCGAGCAGGCCGGATTCAGCGTTGAGAAATTGGAATATGATAGTAGTGACTACGTGATTTGGAGCAGCGAGCAATATTTAAAAGGCATTCCTTTGCATGCTCCAAATAGCCGCATGTTGAACAAGAAGAATTCTGTTTTTTCAAAAAAAGAAATAGCAGATTTTAAAAAAATTATCGCAGCTGAAAATCAAAGAAACAATGGCGACACCGCCGCTTTCTATTTAAAAAAGGAAAATTAAGAATACACGCCCTTGGCTTTCTTTAAAATTTCAACTACCTGGCTGGGCCATTTTTTTTTGGTGAACATAAAAAGTCTTTCACGATGCCTGAGCAAGAAAAAAAATAATTGCCAAACCCATTTTTCGTTTT
>VBAQ01000206.1 GCA_005883765.1 Bacteroidota bacterium | reverse complement strand
TGTCTGTAGGGCAAACAGTTTAATGAAAGCCGTAGATGAACTACATCTCAATGGCATAAAAGTTTTTGCGAGCGAACTGAGTGCAAAAAAGAATGTTTTCGACTGCAATTTTAGTGTGCCTTGCGCCATAGTGATGGGCAGCGAGGAAAAAGGGATCTATCCGGCTCTTATCAAGATCTGTGACGAAAAGTTCAAAATCCCCATGCCTGGGGATTTTGAATCATTGAATGTGTCGGTTGCCACCGGGATGATATTGTATGAAGCAATGAAGCAACGGATGATGTAGTGAGCAATCGCTGAAAAGCGATCGGAATTTCCACAGGCTACTTAAAGGCCTATGACTATCTTAATTACATGTTGGTAACGGTGAAGGAAAACTTGTACTGAAAATATTATCCGCGTAGCAAACGTTAGCTGCTTGTCCTCCCCACAATGGACCATCCCATAAAAGATCTACAGCCGGTAACGGAATTGGAGCCGGCGCAGACCCGTTGTTATTAAGAACATTGCTTATAATTTTATAACTATGTGGTATAGGATCAATGGCTGTTATAAAGGCGCTGATACCTGTTAAATTTGCGAGTGTGTATCCGCTAACCACAGCAATTCCGACTGTATTATTGCCACTGACATTATTATCTTTCACATTTATTCCTGTACCCGCAAGAACAAGAATTCCCGTTCCGGCAGGAATAAAATTTTCAAATCCTCCATCCTGTTTAGAAAAATTTTCATGGTTGTTATTATAAACATGGTTGTTGCTGACAGTAATGTTTATGGAAGTTGTGCTCGTTAAGCCAGGCAGGAATGTTACCGATATCCCTGCTGAGTTATCATAGCATTGATTTTTGCTTGCGGTAACATTTGTGCTGTTTTCAATTTCCAGGCCCTGAACATTACCAAAGGCAGCATTGAAATTCATTTCAACATTGCTTGACTGGCCAACATAAATACCGGTATCAGTATGACCGGACGCTGTGCAATGATCTATAATTCCGCCATTGCAAAAAACAGGAAATAACCCATATTCGCCATTGTCAATGGCAGTAACATGTGATAATTGAAAATTGTCAACATGAGTCAGATAAACACCATTTTCTTCAAAATTTCGTACTGTAACGTTCTTCAAAACAAAGCCATCACCATTATCATTTACCGTGATTCCGTTTTCTTCGTCACCCGGATTTTGAATGATGACTCCATCTGCAGAGCCGATGAGTTGAATGCCCGGTTTATTGACAACAATTGCCTCATTGTAAGTACCCGGTTCGATTTCAATAATAGAACCAGCGTCTGCAACATTTAGTGTAGCCTGGATTGAACTGCCTGCGTGTACTATCACATCAGGATGGTGTGAAGTGGACGTAGTTGTGTTTGTTAAGTTTGCTGACTCATCATTGATGCCGGTCACATTCTTTTTACAACCTGGTAAAATGGTGACACAAAGAATACTATGAGCCAGGAAACATTTTAAGAATACTTTCATTGATTTTGATTTTTGAACGAGTGAATAAATGTTGTTGCAGTTTTCACTAGATAGCCCGCAAGAAAAACGTATGCGGCAATGAGCTGGGATCCGGGAACTTTTCTAGTTCAAAATGATTTCATTTTTTCAAAGAACGTTGTAGGCAAAACTTACATAATACAGTCCGCCGATATATGGATTTCCAAATCCTGTCTGGTAAAATTTATTGGTAACATTCATGCTCCCTAGTTTGATCATGGATTTAATCTTCGGCAGTTTGTAATTCACCTGTGCATCGAGTGTAGTGTAGGCCTTTACAGTGCCATCGGCCAATCCAGCGCCATCCCAAAAGAAATCGTCCTGCCAGCGTAGATTAACATCGAAGCCGATCCTTTGTCTTTTGCCCAAACCACTATTTCCAAAACCAGCGTTCAACCTGTATTTAGGCGTATTGAAACCAGCCTGGAAACCAGCGGGCACGTTTGTAAGATTATCTGTGTAGGCATTGAAGAAAGAGAAATAATTGTTTGCCATTTTATAATCAAATCCCAACCCTGCACCCCATGTATTTACTTTATTGCCGCTATTGACCACAACCGAATAGGGTTTATTATTAGTTGTTGGCTGTACCAGCACAATGCGCCCCAGAAAATCAGTATACTTGCCGAAGTAGGCATACATATCCAACAATAATCTTTTGTTGATGATACTTTTATAACCAATTTCGAAAGAACGCATACTTTCTGGTTTAAGGTCTTTATATACAAAAGGAGCAGGTGTTGCGGGTGGGCTATAAACGTATGTCGGATTTGTTTTAGAATTCATGTAATTGTTGATCCATGGCAAACCACCTAACAGTATTACGTTTCCAACATCCAACCTTATCCATTGTTGCTGAGTAGTGGGAAATTTATACGCCGTTTGATAAGAGAGGCGAATGTTATGACCATCAGCAATTTTTATCAGCGCAGTAAACCGTGGTGTAACCTTGCCTTTGAAATTTTCATTTTTATCAAACCGACCGGATGCGGACAGCACGAGCTTATCATTCAACAATTTTTTCGTTAGCTGGGCGTAAGCTCCCCATTCATTTATTTTCAATGAACCGGCCGTATCTATGAACAAAGTACCTTTCGAGCTAAGAATGTATTTTTTCACATTGCCACCGATGATGACGTCAGCAAATTTTATTTTCTGAGCAAAATCGTATTGACCTTCTCCCATCCATAGCTGTGACTTATCAACGAATAGGCCGCCACGGGGTATTGGCACCGATCTTACCGAATCAAAAAGGTGCCTGAATTGCGTGGACCCCGCAGGAGGACGACCCTGGTCGGCAAAGGCACGAGCCGTGTTGTGAGATCCTATATCATTTAGGCCGCCAAGCCGTGACTGAATATAAGCCTGCGCATATTGAATGTACCAGCTACGCAGTGGATTTAGCGGATCATAGCTAGGTTTCCATGCTTCATTAAAAAATTGTGAGGTCACTGTTGTACTGTAGGCCTGGCCAGCATTCTCCTGTGTTGTGTATCCTCGCAAAAACCAATTCTTATTTTTCAACTCAATTTTGTATTGGCCAACCTTTATGTCTTTTAGAGCATACCGGTTGTTGCCTGTATAAACTGTATTACCAGTTGCCCAATGACCTGCAAGGATCGCTTCAAGGTTGTCATTTAATTTGTAATGCAGTGCGCCCGATAGTTTAACGTTTTTTGTTTTTGGATCAATCACATCAATTTCATTGTAACCGGTTCTTGAAACAGGAGTTGGATTGGTCATTGAATTGTATAATTGAAGAATGGCCGTTTGCTGAGGGCTGCCGACAGGATATAATCCGCCAATTGCGCCTACAAACTGGCGAACATCAACGGACGTTTCGTCTCCGTACACGTTTACTCCGTCATAATTGGGATCGGTTCGTCGGGAACCTGCAATGACTTTCCCGGAAGCACCCGCACGCAAGTAATTACTTGTATCATTGGCCAGCCAGTCATTTGCTTCTAAATATTGCACGCCTATTTTGAATGCAAAATGATCGTTGATTTTTTTTGCCCAGCGCAATGAGTAATCATACGCTCCTCCAATTTTTTCTCTCTGCTTTTTACCAACATCTGTAATGCCATTTTTTACCTGCACAGAAAGGCCGGGGTATTTGAATGGATCTTTGCTAGTGATAAGAATCGTTCCATTAACGCCGCCAGGGCCGTATAGCGCAGATGATGCTCCGGGAAGAATCTCAATGTGGTCAATATCCAGGTCGGTTAGACCGATAAAATTTCCAACCGAAAAATTCAAGCCGGGTGCCTGGTTATCCATCCCGTCCATGAATTGGTTAACCCTTGAACTGCCGCTACCATTGAAACCTCTTGTACTATAGGTCCTGTATGTCATACTGGAAACAGTCACATCAAGACCTTTTTTCGTGAGGACAACTCCATAAGGATCTGTAGGAGAGTTATTGAAGTCATTTTTGCCAACTATTTCTATTGACCCGGGTGAATTGGTAAGTTTTCCTTTTGTTCTTGTCCCTGCTACTACCAGGGGATCAAGAATTTTGGTGGAAGATTGCAGGCTGATGATCGGTTCATCTCCGTTATTTACTTTCTGCTCAACTGTCTCATACCCGGTAAAAGAGATTTCAAGGTCGACGGGAAGTGAGGAAACAGATAAACTAAACTTTCCCTCGTCATCTGTAGATGTTCCTGCCTTGCCGTTTTTGACTTTTACAGTGGCCTTGGCAAGAGGTTGGTTTTTATCATCAATTACTTTTCCTGAAATGATTTGAGCTTGTGCCCTGGAGTTGTATATACCAATCATTACCACGAAAAGAATTGAAAAAATGATTTTCCATTTCATAATAAGGTTTTTAAATTGTTTGCCTACTCTCTCACAGGTTTTCGGCAATCCCTGTTTGGAAACATTTTCGCGGGGCATTAGTATTCAAAAGCTGCAGATTATTGCAACTGGCGGGATGGTTTCAAATGATCCGGGATAAAACCTTACTGAAACCTGTACTTCGGCTTCCTTCACTTCCTTTGGACGAGCAATAGCGACGTTGATTTTTGATCAACAATTCATCCTTATCCCAAATCTAGCTGGGGTAGGATCAGTTTTATAATTGATGTTTGCAACGATCGAGTTTGAATTTGCAGTTTGCGCAAATCAGTGATGAAGCGATGTGAATTATAGAGCCTTTTGGTATAAAATAATTTAAATAGAGGGCCATTTGCAGATTTCGCAAAAGATTCTCTTAGTTATGTTCCATATTCGATACGTTTAGTCGCAATGAAAGGCAGAAGGGAAACAAGCTACAGTTATGCTATGTTCAACAAACGTCAATTCAGTGTTATATTTAGCAGTTCTTCCTGGAAATCTTTGAAGACCTGCTTCAGACCGCTGTCACTATCTGTGCCATAATTGATCAGGAAAATATGTGTAACTCCTTTGTTTTGGAAATAAAACAAGTTGGCAGTATACCCAAGATCTCTTCCCGAGTGACCCTCACCCTGCTGATCCGGGGGCCTGCTGATAAATTTTTTCATGATGCCATAGCCATACCTGTTAGGATCGTCTGTCTTGCCATAAGTTCTCATAGTTGACAAGGATTGTGGTTTTAATAGAGTTTGTTTGATAAGAAGAGCGTTAATGAACTTATACAGGTCAAATAAATTGCTGTAGATGCCCCCATAACCATTCCCTGCTCCTGTAACAAGATTGGATACATTCACAATTGTGTTATTATTGTAAAGGTCAAAATATCCTTGCGCCACTTCATTTGGTAATTCATCGTGCGGCTGATAATAAGTGTGCTGCATGCCCAGCGGATTTAGGATATACTGTTTCAGAAGATCAGAATGTTTTTTGCCTGTCTGCGCTTCAATAACCATCGACACCAGGATGGTGTTCGTGTTGGAATAAATGGCCGTATCGCCTGGCGCAAAAACCGGCGTTTTATCGTAAATAAATTCCAGCAATTCTTCGGGCCCCCATTTTTTATTTGGATCATTTAAAACAGCGAGATAAAATTTGTCCTCCTCAATTATATCAGGAATTCCGGTTTCATGCTTCATGCATTGACCCAGTGTCACCTCGTTGCCATTTGGAAGCTTGTTCGTGACGCGCGACGGTAGCCAATGATTGATTTTTGTGTTCAGATCTTTATAACTCATTCCCGTATTCACAGAATCCTCCATCAGCTTGAAAACAAGAGTGCCGATAAATAATTTGGTGATACTTGTGAAATAGTTCCCGGTACAAAATCAATATGGTTGGAGAGATCCGCTTTGCCAATGGCCCCAATCCACGTACCATGTGCATCATTTACCAGCAATGATATACCGGGTAAACCTTTGCTCTTATACTTCACCAGCAAGGCATTGAGGGCTGAGTTTTTGGGATGAAGATTGCTGCTATCAGTCCATGGACAAGGTTCGCCTATGGAACGAGTCTCCGTAATCTGTGCCTTGCGGCAGGATGTGAAGACAAATATTCCTAAAGCGATTACGAGAAAGATCTTTTTCATTTCAAAAGTTTGCAGTTATTTATTTTGATTTCAAAGAACGGCTTATGCCGATCATCATCTCATTGTAAGGAAGGAGTGGCACATACGATTTTACAAACGGCATTTGAACCAGCTGTTGATATTGAGAAAAAATGCTAAAAGGTCTCGAAGCTTTTGGATTGATCATAAAGCTGACGCGCAATCCGAATGAAGCCACGGCCTGTATTCTTCCAATTCCTTTATTGTTTTCATACTCTCCATTTTTATTTAGTTTTAGTTTAGCCGTTGCGGGAATAGAATGTAGATAGCCGGCCCCAATCATAACTGCTGATGTAAGCCTCCTTGAAACTTTATATCGGTACCCAAAATCAGTATAAACTGGAATTGCATGCTGAACAAACCGATGAAAGAAATATCCCACTTTGAATTCCTGGAACCAATCATGTTTTGACTTTGATTTCCAGTTAAATCCAATCCCCGCTTCGAATCCAGGATGAAACTGGTCTGAAAATATACCCGCAAATTTTCCAAAAGGCATCGCCGATTGAATATTGACCACTGCCAGACTAAATTGCTTTTGTCGTTTTTGCGCAGTTGCATTGATTGCAAGAAAACATAACATCAAAAAGAGAATAATTGGCTTCATTGTTTGCGATTTAGATTTTTGAATGTTATTAGTGGCTGATTATAATATTAGCTGCTTGGTTTGGTTTCGTATCATCGCTGTTTCCATACTACTTCGTTGTCTACGGCATATCTTTTCAGAAAATAGTAATAGGTGTTCCACTGCTCTGCTGTTATTATCTTTTTTATTTTCCTGGCCCGTTCTGCATATTCAAAAGCCTTGGCGAAATCCATTTGCATATGGTGCAAAAAGGC
>VBAQ01000044.1:3697-31329 GCA_005883765.1 Bacteroidota bacterium | reverse complement strand
TCATTAAAAAATTGCTTATTGGATGTTGCTAAACAGGATTCGCCTGGTTGCGGCGTGTTGGCTACATACACTTCAACCACTTTTCCTTTGCTTCCTTGTAAGTAGCGCATCCCAGATATTTACCGCTAATATCTCCTCTTATTAATTGGTTGGGTAAGCAGGGTTCCGATGTTGTGATAAATTTATCACAGAGCTCGACTATCATGTTGACTTCTGCCGCTTCCACTGCATCCATGTCAAGTGCGATTAGTTTTTTTATTTTGTCGAGTCCATTCCCGTTTGTTTTGTAAACCGCCGGGACTTCGTAGACATTTGTTTCCTTATTAAAAACAGGGCTGTAGCAAGGATTTATTCGTACAAAATTTGCAGAATTGCTCAACGTAGGGTCGAGCACAGAATAAGCAATGAATGTAGCACTGTCGGGAGGGTCGTCAAGGATACTGGTTGCCATTTTTCTAATGTCATTTTTGAAAATAAATGACGTGCCCGTTATCACCAGCTCATTATTTTTATTTGCCTCACATTTTATTTTGTCAAGCGGATCCGTTGAGGTCGCAACATCCGTTAAGATCACCTTGTTTCCCATGCCTGTTCCTATTGACAGAATGCAGCAATCCTGCGCGGAGGCACCATTTGTAATCGCCTCTACCAATCCGGCCAGGACTGGATTGTTAAAACCCGAGACCGCGCCGTCCCAAAACCACGAGGTATTGCGGTAAACCGGATCTTTGAAATCAGGTTTCTTTTGAAAAATAAAAGGACTTACAGTAGCCGGAGCGTCAAAATAATTCACGGGTGCATTGCTTGAGGCGTGAATGGCGTGGCCCAGCGGCATGCCGTAATATTTATTGGAGAATAAATCCGTTCTACTTTGCATGTTGGAGCGAAAAAAACTCACCCTTTGCCGGTAATAATCAAAACCTATAATTAGCAGTTGCAAGCTTTCCTTCCCAATTAGAGCGGGTAATTCATTCAAAGGTGTATCGACAATGTATTTTTGTCTTTGCGCAAACAAGTGGTCTTTCTCAGACAACACTTTGGTTAAGCCTATTAGTTTGTTCTGTGTACTGTATTTTGGACCTATACCAAGAAGACCCCGGAAGAGTCCAAAACGATCTTGCTTAAAAATAATTTTATCAAGAAAGCTTAGTTTCGAGAAAACCTGCTTTCGTGAGTTCTCGTCCTCAAAGACGTTACAGATTTCACTTAGTAGCATATCATTGCAAAGACAAGCAAGGACAAGACTCCCTCCGGAGTTCCCAATAGCGAGATCAAATTTCCTGAGTAACGCATGACCTCTGATGTCTCCATAGAGATCCAGCAGTACCTTTGCCTGGACCAAAGCCCAGGAACCGCCACCGTCGAGGGAAAGAATTTTGTAAGACATACAAAGATTTATCCTAAGTTTTTTATTAGACATTTGTAATCCCTAAGGCTGCAAATGTTTTTGGTCCAACAATTCCATCAGCATCCAGATTATTTTGCTGTTGAAAAGTTTTGACCGCCTTTAAGATACTATTGCTGAATACTCCATCTTCATTCACTTTGGGATTTGCTCCCTTTGCATTTAAAGCTTGTTGAATTAATAACACAGCATTTCCACTATCAGCTTTGCGTATATAAGAACCAGTAGTAAATTTTTTACCCGATACTTTAGGCAGACTAACTTCTTCCTGTATAGCACCAAATACCTCAGGAGTAACAATACCTGTTATCGGTAAAGAATTTTTTTGCTGAAATTGTTTAATACATCCTTCTGTTTCATTTCCAAAAATTCCGTCAACGGTTATTTTGAAATCAAGATCATGCAGCATTTTTTGCAGAACTGCGACATCGCTACCCATGTCGCCTTTTTGGATAATGTTATCAACGGGTTGAACAACCGGCTCACTCAAAACTTTTGGTGTTACAAAACCTTTTACCAACGATCTTTTTCCTTTCACGCAGCATTACTTTTCCTCCGTCGCTGTCATTTCCTCTTTCTGTATTGCCTTCCCATGCCCGAAAAATAATCTTGTCTGCGTCCATCCATTCCACAAAAATTCCTGTATGGTCGCATACACCGTCACCACCCCAATCATATAAAACAATATCACCGGCCTGCGGATCTTTCACAATACAACTATTACGTTTCCAGAAATTATATCCTGACTGACAGGATTGATAACCATTTGCTGTGTCTATATTTTCAAGGTGATGACCGGCATGGTCATACACCCAACTCACAAAAATGGCACACCATTTCACTCCATCGAGGCCATACCATTTTCCAAATTTGGTTTTGTTGGAATTTGGTGGAGATTCTACAGTGCCGTTTTCTGCGGCAGCAGTAGAAATGATGGTTTGTCGTGACATGATATTACATATTTAAAAGTAGCTATCAGAACAGTTTGAAATTTTCAGGGAATGATAAATATAAATTCAGATTGCTTTGAAGTTCAGATTTTGCAGAGCCATTAAGGGCATTTAAAACTCCGGTTCCAAAGTGTATCCAAATACTTTTGTAAATAGCAACTTCGATTCCGATTTGAGAATACAATGTTTCTTTTCGTTTAGCGGAGTTATCCAAATTCTGATATTGGGCTTCTAAAAAACCTTTTACTCTGTTTGCACCAACATAAAACCTAAAGTTCCCACTAAACTCGTTATAAAATTTATCGTTGTTTTTAACTACATTATTATTTATTCCAAATAAAAATTGCCCCCAAGTATTGTTCCTCCACGGTTTCAAAGCGATTGCAAGCCAAAAAGAATGCTTTTCGGTTTTTATTTTTGCCAGCAAACTATCCGGTGATTTCGATAAAATTGCATAGGCAAAATCTATTCTGGATTCATTCCAATGTGTTTTTTTATACTCTTTCAAAGCATTGGCAATGTCAAGATCCAAATCAAACCCAACTTTTTCCTTTGCTTCATTTAAAATGTCATCTTTGTTTGCCTGAGACAAAGCATCGTATTGAGAAGGTGTTAACCCTCTTTCAACCATTATTTCATCACGATATTTTTTCCACGCATTTGTATATTTGTCTTGCTTATCAAAAATTTCAGTTTTTAAAAACGTTGTATCCTTTCTAAAATCTCCTTTATCCAAAAAAGTCATCCGTATTCCAGCAGCTAAGCTATTAATACCGGTTGCATCGTTGGCATCAGAGCCAGCAGAAATTCTTAGTTTTGTTAAAAATCTTATACCTGCTTTCTGCTGGTAATCTTCCAATCTATACCACGGTTTTAATAATAACCCCGGCGCAATTTCTAAGGAAAAATTTTTAGGTATTAAAAAATTCCCGCTACTCCTGAAGCTCCCGATCATAAATGCAAGATCCTTTGCTGATGAAGGTCTTAATATATTGCTTGGATCATTACCAAGTGCTTTAAAAGCAGGTATATCTGGTACCGAAAAATCTAACCGAATTTGTTCAACCGTGCTCTCTTTGGCCTTTTTGATATAAAAACTTTTTAGATCATTATCATCTTGCGCCAATGTGAATAAAGGCAAAGCGATTACTAAAATCAAGATGATTTTTTTAGAATATTTTGTGTTCATACAATAAGTTTTATAAACGGGTCACTTAATTCTGTTGTTCCTGCTTGTACAATTTTTTCTTCAACAACAGAAAAATTTTCACCGGCTATTTGAACACCTGTTGGGTCTTCCTCAGAAAATAGTGTAGTATTTCCCTGAAGGATTTTTATAGCAACAATTTCCCTACTATCAGTAACGTCAGGATTAGTTAATGTTGAAAAGACCTCTATGATTCTTTCCGCATTTTGTTGCACTGGAGATGGGAGCTCATATTTATCATCCTGGCTATTCTGATTATTTCCACTTTTTTCATCTGCTTTAGCATTACTATTTTTTTCCCAAAGCGTATAGACATAACTAGCAGTAAGAGTACCGAAATAATCAATTTGAATTTTTATTAACTGACCATTAGGGTCAAATTTGACATGATACATAAATAATTTTTCTTTTCGCCTACTCTTTAATCCCGTTTTTGGCTTTCCGGTGCTTACTTGTTTTTTTATTGTCGTCTTTCAACTTTACACGACATTTTTTAGTCTTGCTTTTCCGGAATTTTAAATCCTAAATAAGTTCCGGCAGTTATTCCCTGTAATGCAAGTAATGTAGCGCTGAATTCAGGCATTGATAATCGCATCCAGACAGAATAGATAAACAATAGCCCAAGTATTAAAGTCCATACAAACATCTGCAAACGATGAAAACTTATTCCATTTGCATCGGAGAGTATATCCGATAAAAATCCATGTGTCCCTTTTGGGACAAGCAATTTTTTGTTTTTTTCAATGATCGGTTCTATGATTTTTAATCTTGCTTCCTGTGTCCGCAATTCATCCTGCATTTGCCGATGTGTTTCCTGGGGCAGAGCTTTTTTAATTTCGTCTTTTAAGTCGGGAAGGCTATTTTTTATTTTTTGCTCTTCTTCAATTAACAAGGAAGTTTGATTGATCATTTCCTGGTTTTTGTTATTATCAATTACTACTGCACTAAGTGTTGTTCCTGCACTGATGCCAACAAGCCCTAAAATGCTAGTGGTGATAATATCAAAAGCTCCGGTGATAAGCCATATAAACAAAAAAGAGGAAATAGTTAGCGTAAACCAAAATGCCATTTGGAATCGGGCTAAACTGTAAGGAGGAGGAGGAGAAGGATTTGATGATCTGTTTTCTTTAAGGATCATTTTTTTCCCGTTAATGTTCAATGAGCTGGCATCAATGCGTCTGTCTCTCAACAAATTTTTTCTTTTGGCGAGGTAGATCAGTGCAGACAAATAAATGCATAGAAAAATGAGGCAGATCCAAAACCAATTTTCTTTAACTCTTGTAATATGAAAATTTTTTGCCAGTGATTTTTCGGCATATTCGTTTTCCAATCCTACACTGATTGTAGATGCATGATAAGTAAAACCAGGCCCGATTTTAGGAGCTCCAAGAATATCCGTCCACGTTTCATCATTGGCAGAGTTTCTTTCAAGATGAAATTGGAGTGTTCCATCATGAAGCGGTCCATCATCTCTTAGAGGAGCTCCTGACTCAGGTGAGAGACTATCAATTCTTCTGCCGTCAATAAATAATCGTATTTCCTGCGCTCTGCAGCCAGGAATTGGGTTTCCATTTGCATCCATGCATTTTGAACGATCAAGAAGAGTTTTAAGTTGATGCACTTTCACCATAAGAATATCTCCGATGCCTGCAGAATTTCTCTCTTTGACTCCAGCAGAGTCGTAACCAAATTTATAAGCGTCATAAACTTCAACCTCAGGTGGCATCGATGGGTGCAATGAATCTGCGGTTAATTGTGACCATGATAAATTAAGTCTTATTAAAAAAATCAGGATAAGTATAGTGCGCCTCATTACATGAATGTGGGGTTTAATTTTGCAAGTTTTAAAGGCCATGTGAACATTGCAAATCATAACAGTTAGTTTATGTGAAAGAAAAAAGTGTTGTAAAAAGTGGAATGCAGTACTCAGAAGGGAAGGGATCAATAATCAAATCCTGCGCAGTCGTTCACAATAAAATGTGATATATAGCCTATGTCAATTACCTGCTTAGTGGTATTCCCTACAAATATTCAATCTATCAAGTCTGAAACCAACAGTAGATTAACGGGAATCTCACCGTGGAAACACGGTTTTTTTAATTCGTTTAATCCTTTTAGTCGAATTTGGTCGGCTAAAGGAAACAAAAAAATGAAATCAGGTTTGAGAATAAATATTGGGACCTGGCATTTGAAAAAGCTAGTTGGCGAATCAATAATTCCGCCATTAAACCTTAAACTTTCAATAAGGGACCCAACTGATTTCTGTCAATTTTACACTCTAACGAGCGATGGCACTATCATTGAGCATAGATAATAAACCCGAAAATTCTATAAAATATGGGAAAAATAATAGGAATAGATTTAGGAACAACCAATAGCTGCGTGGCAGTTATGGAGGGTAATGAACCCGTGGTAATTGCCAATGATGAAGGTCGCCGTACCACCCCGTCGGTAGTGGCTTTCCTCAAAAATGGAGAAAGAAAAGTGGGCGACCCGGCCAAGCGGCAGGCTATTACAAATCCTCATAATACCATTATGAGTGTGAAGCGTTTTATGGGCCGTCGCCACGATGAGGTGACTGAAGAGATCAGTCATTGGAGTTACAAGGTGGCGAAAGGTGACAATAATACGGTACGAATTGACATAGATGGAAGACTATATACTCCCCAGGAGATCAGCGCAATGATCCTCCAAAAGATGAAGAAAACGGCTGAGGATTATCTTGGCCAGGAGGTGACTGAAGCCGTGATCACGGTACCTGCCTATTTCAACGATTCTCAGCGTCAGGCTACAAAAGAAGCCGGCGAGATCGCAGGCTTAACGGTTCGTCGAATTGTGAATGAGCCAACCGCCGCTGCTCTAGCTTATGGCTTGGATAAGGGTGGACGCGATCACCATGTTGCGGTATTTGACCTTGGGGGTGGTACATTCGATATATCGATCCTCGAATTAGGTGAGGGAGTATTTGAAGTAAAATCAACCAATGGAGACACTCACCTCGGCGGTGATGACTTTGATAAGGTGATCATGGACTGGCTGGCTGACGAATTCAAGAAGGATGAAGCAGTTGATCTGCGCAAGGACCCTATGGCCTTGCAACGTTTAAAGGACGCAGCCGAAAAGGCCAAGATCGAACTGAGTTCCTCTTCTGAAACCGAGATCAACTTGCCTTATATAACTGCAGTGGATGGAGTGCCCAAACACCTGGTTAAAAAATTAACGAGGTCAAAATTTGAGCAGTTGGCCGATCGTTTATTTGAAAGATGCCTGGAACCTTGTAAAGCAGCACTAAAAGATGCAGGTTATGACGTGGCCAAAATTGATGAGGTGATCCTGGTGGGCGGTGCTACCCGCATGCCTAAGGTGCAGGAGATGGTTGAGAAGTTTTTTGGAAGAAAGCCGCATAAAGGGGTGAACCCCGATGAGGTAGTTGCTGTTGGTGCAGCCATACAAGGTGCGGTATTAACTGGTGAAGTGAAGGATGTATTATTGCTCGACGTAACTCCGCTTTCTTTGGGTATAGAAACTCTGGGGGGCGTAATGACAACGCTGATACCCAGTAACACAACGATCCCGACCAAGAAATCAGAAACATTTTCAACAGCCAGCGACAATCAACCCGGAGTACAGATTCATGTATTGCAGGGCGAGCGTCCGATGGGAAAAGACAATAAGAGCCTGGGAATTTTCAACCTTGATGGAATTCCACCGGCTCCTCGTGGAATGCCCCAGATCGAAGTCACCTTTGATATCGATGCCAACGGTATTTTGCACGTGACAGCTAAGGACAAGGGGACGAGCAAGGAACAAAAGATCAGGATCGAAGCCGGTAGCGGATTGACAAAAGAAGAGATCGAAAAAATGAAGAACGAAGCAAAGGCTAATGAAGCAACGGACAAGGCTGAAAGAGAAAGAGTGGAAAAATTAAATGCTGCTGATGCTCTTGTATTCCAAACAGAAAAACAATTGAAGGAATATGGAGACAAGATTCCGGCTGATAAGAAAACAGTGATTGAAAATGCCGCGGAACAATTAAAAGAGGCACATAAAAAACAAGACCTTGCGGCAATTGATGGAGCGATGACCTCGTTGAACAACGCATGGACTGCTGCCAGTGAAGAGATCTATAAAGCCTCACAGCAAGCAGGAGCAGGTGCTCAACAACAACCTGGCGAGGGCGCCGGCCAGCAACAGGGAAATGGTGCCGGTAATGAAAATGTGCAGGATGTGCCCTACGAAGAGGTGAAATAACGACTGATTACATTGATTAAATGATTTAAAGATAATGGAGCCCTACAGAGATGTAGGGTTTTTTATGTTGCAGATTCCGGAATAAAAAACCTTCTGCCGTTGGCATAAAATAGTTAGACTATTATTACCCTTCGCAATAATTTTACTTTTCAACCGGCCCATAATAATTTTTATGAGATATGTTGTCACCATTCATGCGATAGTTAGTTTATTTTTCAGTGTATTCCTAAATGCGCAAACTTCCTCTTCGATCACAATTAGCGGCTATGTTTTTGATGATCTAAACAGCAACGGCGTAAGGGATGCCAATGAAAAAGGTCTGAAGGATGTATCTGTTTCCGACCAGGTAAACGTAGTTACAACAAATGATGAAGGGTTGTATCAAATCAAATACGCGGGCAGCTACGGTATTTTGTTTGTCAGCGTTCCTACAGCGTATCAATCTGAAAAAACTTTCTGGCAACGAGTTGACACGACCAGCACAAAATCACAGATCAATTTTCCGCTTAGAAAGAGGGCTACTTCCACGGGGACGTTTACATTCATCCAGGCTTCCGATACTCACGTAAGTGAGAGCAGCCTTGACAGGATGCAAAAGTTCAGGAATATCGTCGATAGTGTCAAGCCTGACTTTGTCATTATCACCGGCGACCTGGTGAGAGATGCCTTGCGAGTTCCGGAAACAGAGGCCACCCGTTTGTATGAACTTTTTTTAACAGAGATCAATAAAACAACCGCACCGGTCTGGCTCGTGCCGGGCAATCATGAAATCTTTGGAATAGAAAGACATCTCTCTTTAGTGAGTCAGCAAAATTCTTTGTATGGGAGAAAAATGTACCGGCATTACTTTGGCCCGGATTATTACTCTTTCAATTACGGTGGTATTCATTTCATTGGTTTAAATAGTCTTGAATTTGAAGACCTCTGGTATTATGGCAGGATCGACAGCATTCAATTGGAGTGGTTGAAAAAAGATTTAGCCACCGTTTCAGTTACAACGACCTATCGTTACATTTCAGCACGTACCTTTTTATAGTGGCGGATTTAGCATGATGCCATTTGAAGAAGACGGCCTGGCGCGAAGCACGGTGAGAGAGCATGGTGTTCTGCAATACCGCCATGTGGTGTCAAATACACAGGATGTGTTGGCAATACTGCAAAGTCACAACTATCCTCTTGCTCTGGCTGGCCATTATCATTTTCAACAAAAATTTTCTTTGGAAGGATTGGCGACCCGTTTCGAACAAACTGCGGCCGTTGTCGGGCCTACTGAACAAGGCATAGTCAAAATGCCATCTGGAGTAACAGTATACCATGTAAAGGGCCAAAAAATTGACGAAGGGAAATTTATTCGCCTCGATAAATAAATATAAGTTCGGACTTTTCTCTTCGCATTTCTTTCTTAACCCGCACTCGTCAACAACCCGCCCCTTCAATAAAATTTCTGGCAGGTTCCAACGGTTATCTCTGAAAGTCTGCCCTTCACTAAATAAAACCCGCCATTCAAACAGTCTTTGTTGCTTCCCGGTGTACTGCGATATATTTTTGAATCATCATTGACGCAGTTAGTTTAGAACAATAAATTTGTATTTGAAGGTTTTCTGAAACGGGCTTTTTCTAAGGCTCGTTTTTTATTGCCGCCGTCACACCTGCTTGCAAACAATATCAGCCTAATTTTTTTTCAAGAACAACAAATTCCAGTGGCTGAGTCGCTATTCCAAATTTGTCGTTATATGGAAAAGGCTTGGTTTCACCGTTTCTTTTGTATCCATGGCGCACGTACCAATTTATCAATTCCTCCCTAAGACTGATGACGTTCATAACAATGGCCCGGCATTCCTGTTGCTTACCATATTCTTCAGCAGCATTCAGTAGTTTTTTGCCAATACCCTGGGCCTGCACAGCAGGAGATACACTCAACGTTCCCAGGTAAAGATCTTTTCCTTGTTTTTCCAAATAAACACAACCCGTGATGTTGTTATCGGAAACGAATTTTAAAATGACAGCACCTGGTTGATTCATAAGTTGGCTGAGAGAACCGTCATCGATTCGCAAGTCTCCTTCCAAAAGATCTGCTTCCGTTGTCCAGCCTTTACGCGAGGCTTCTCCGCGGTAAGCCGAATTGATCAATTGGATCAGTTCGGGGATATCTATGGCCGTTGCAATAGTGGTCATAATTTGAAACAGGATCGTAAAACGACTAATATCAGTATTTTTTTAAAGAAATGACCGACCTTAGTCATAAATTCTAAGTTATGCGAACTGTTCAGGATATTCTCGATACCAAGCAAAGAACTTTCAACGTAATTGCTCCTGATGCACTCGTTATTGACGCGATCAATCGGTGGAACTCAGTGATTCAGTTGAGCACTGCATGAATCTTATGAATTCGCATAAGACCCGTTATCTTCTTGCCTATGATGATGGCCGGTTTGAAAATGTCATAACTATTCATGACCTGCTACGCCAGGTGATCGCTAACAAAGAGGAAGTATTTGATAACACGGCTGCAAAAACCTTGCTCGACAACGACGAAAGCGGCCGCATTTATTAGTGGCGTTTGAAATACTGGACGTCCTGTTCGTGTTTCTGTGCTCCTTCCAGCGTATCGAACGTTCCAAGATTTCTTCTCTTATTTGTTTTTGGATTTTTCTTTCTCGAGTACAACCGGTATTTCCCGGATTTTAATTTGCGTATCATATTACGTGCTTTTCTTTGGTGAGAACAATCAATATGCCATAAGTTCGACACCCGCCATCCTCCAGTTACAAAATCGTTGGCTAAAAAGGCATAATTCTGGCAGCAGAATCAACAAACGCCCAATATGAAAAATCTTTCCTTATTGATTCTGCTGGTCATTTCTTTTGTATTGTTTTTGATCGGCATTTCCATTCCCGGAAGAGGGAGACCCATTCATATAATCTTTGTGACGGTAGCGGTCACACTTGGCTTTATTTTTTACTTGCTCACGTTTCTTCAGGTCATCAAAACGCCTACTTTGAGCAGTGGCAGAAGAATATTCTGGATAGTGGCTATTGTCTGCGTGCCCATGATTGGTAACCTGGTCTATATCATTATTCATGACGCAGATATAAGGAAGCAGGTACCAAAACCGGAAGTGTGATCAAATGACGGGGAAGACTATGAAAAAAATCATACGACAGAAAATAGCAATAGGTGAAAATTTCATCTCTCACGATTAACGCCTCACTACGCAACTGCGTCGCGGTTGCGAGGGAGAAACAATTTGATAAGCACCAGTCCGGCCAGAAACCCGCCCAAATGAGCTGCGTAAGCCACACCGCCGGCTTCAGCGCCGCCAAGCATTCCCAGGCCATTGATCAATTGAAAGACTATCCAGAGGCCAATTGCCCAAAAGGCCGAAACATGGGTGATAAATCGAATGAAGAACATCGTCACTCGTCTTCGCGGAAATAATAAAATATAGGCCCCCAATACACCCGAGATGGCTCCCGACGCTCCCAGGCTGGGGATCAACAGATTTTGGCCGAGCAATTTTGTAGCAAATACGTGACTGAGTGACGCGATGATGCCACAAAGAAGGTAAAAAAATAAATAACGCCTGTGCCCAATGGCATTTTCAATATTGTCTCCGAATATCCACAGGTAAAGCATATTGCCGGCAATGTGTGCCCAACCACCGTGCATGAACATCGACGTTATCAATGTAAAATAAACAGGAATTCCTATGGGTCCCAAACCAGGCATGGTAAAATGTTCACCCGTATAAGGGTCGGTTATCACTTTGGCATCAGTAACTATGTCCCTGCCGGACAAAATTTCTGCAGGCACCGTCGCATAAGAGAAAGTAAAAACATTGTCACCACTCATTCCCTGTAGAAAAACAAACACAATTACATTTAATGCAATGATCAGATAATTGACATATGGAGTTATTGTCCGGTCTGAGTTGTCATCGCCAATTGGGAACATACATACATTTTAAAAAGATAGTTGTATAAAAATTTATGCCATTAATCTTTTGTCTGCAAGGCATGATTCAAGGGTAAGCAACAGGCTCCAGATCTAATACCTGGTGCAAATGATGAAGCAGGTGTTTAATGTAATCTTCTGCCAGCCATCCAACTGTATGCATTTCCTCACTCTCGCTTTTTCGCTCTGCCATTTCCGGCGTAATAGATCTTAGAATGTGGCAAATATGTTTATTCAGTAAATACCAAAGGCCGATCAGGTCTGGCATACTATAGTGCTGGTAGTCGGTAATAGCAACCCATTTGTCCTGGTCGTAAACGATTTTCGGCTGCTCTTCATATTGTGCCACGATAAATCGCCGAATGTTATTTTGGGCTGAATCCACCAGGTGACCCAGTATTTCTCTCTTGCTCCACTTACGAGGTGAAGATTTATAATCGAAATCGGCTTCGGGAATGTGTTGCAAAGCAGATAAATGCTTATCTGTAATGCGGTTTAATTCTGCAACAACAAATTCGATATGATAGCTATTATCCAAATCTAAATATCAATGAAAGTTCTCTAAAAATAATTTCTCGCGGCAAACCATTGATCGCCGTCCGCCGATATAAAAAACATGGGAAATAGGCGTTTTCTTTCATTTATTAAATATATTTAAACTCAAATTTGAAAATCAATGAAAAAATATTTTATCATGGCGGCGACATTCGTGGCTGTTATTTTACTTTCCAACTGTCACACTGCGAAAAAAGCAGCTAAGACAACTACTGCACCGACGGTCGCCGCAGTAACTTACCACGCGAATATTCAATCCTTGGTAGCAGATAATTGTTCGCCCTGTCATTTCCCTGATAAGGGTGGTAATAAAAAGGCTTTTGATAGTTACGATGCGGCAAAAGCGAATATCGATTCCATGATAGCTCGTATCGAACGAAATCCGGGTGACAAAGGATTTATGCCCTTCAAGAGAGCAAAACTCAGCGATAGCACGATCAACCTCTTCAAGCAATGGCGCGATAGTGGCGCCCTGCAGTGACCGAACGTTAATGAGCCACTTTTATATAACCCCATCCTTCATGTTGCTTGCTAACGATCTCGTAAATACCATCCGGTACTGTTTGTACTCCCGGTAACAATTGGCTTTTATCGATCTTTTGATTAGCCAGTGCGATCGAGCATACTTTAAATGCAACATTTTTATTTGTTGCAAGGCTGGTCACAGCATCAGCGACCACCGATTTATCTTTTACTGCCAGCGGTAATCCTTTACCGAACATAACTATCTCCACCTGCGCTTTGGGATCTGCGTTAGCAATTTCAGTCGCCCACCGGATAGCAGTCTGCTGTGAGAGGCTGTCGCCACTCGTGAGGTCTAATACGACTTTATAATCTTTTTGGGCCTTCAATAGAAGTGAACAAAAAAATAGTGCCGCTGCCGACAAAAACATTTTTTTCATAAAACAAAATTTCGGTTTCAAAAAAATCCGAGAAGGGTTAAAAATATTCTCGAAAATAAGATAATACTAAAGTTAGGCAATTTGTCTTTTCTAATGCCGTTACCAAAAAAACCGACAAGTTAAGAACGCGGCCAGATGGGGTTTAAAGAGGGCTTACTCGTGGTTGGAAATAATCATAACGCTACCTTGTCCTCCGTCAAACCCTTGGATTGGAAATAGTCGAATAATTCCCTGGCATCTTCGCCGCCCTTTTGCGCATGATGAAAAAAAGTAAAACCATGTGGTCCTCTTGCATTCAGGTATTGAGGGAATGTATCCAGGAAATTTTTTACAATGCTGCTCTTACCAAGCATAGTTAAGACAAATAGATTTGTTCTTGCGCCTAAACCGATCAGGTAGTTTGCGATCTCTTTATTGCCAACATGGCCAGCACCTTCTAAGGCCGTTTCAAAATCGCCATTTCCCCAATCCCATGTTGCATATAACAGCGTGGGCATTTCAGCAAGCATTTTTTTCACCTGGTCGAAATTTCCATGACCGGCAACCACAAATTCCTTTACTTTTTCTTGTGGAAGCGGGTCACCTTCAGGTTGTCTTCGTCGCCCACTGGCAAAAAACGGAACCGCAATGATACCCCCGGTACTTAACGCCGCCTGGTGTAAAAATTTCTTTCTGTCCATTTTGTTTTATTTTAAAGTTCCGAAAACAAATACAAAGAAATTAGCCGTTGGTCATATTAATTTTGACAAAACAATCTTTTACATGCCGGTCAGTTATGGTTTTACTAGTTTTTTATCAGTGTTTGATGTTGAAGCGCTGATAAGGTATGGCGGATTGTTGATCGTATTGATCGCTGTTTATGGGCAAACAGGTTTATTCTTCTGTTTCTTTTTGCCCAGCGGCGGGTTGATGTTTACTGCGGGTGTGTTTGTTGCCACGGGCGACTTACACTATAATATTTTTACCGTTTGTTGTCTTTTGATTCTTGCTTCCTTGTTGGGAAATAGTACAGGTTATGGCTTTGGAAAAAAAACCGGCCCGCTGTTATACCGCAAAAAAGATTCGAGATTCTTTAAACAGGAATATTTAAAAGCCGCAGAGAAGTTTTACGAAAAATATGGCGGCATAGCGTTGACGGCAGGATTATTTTTTCCTATCATTCGCACGTTTGCTCCCATAGTAGCAGGGGTGATCAAACTGAACTTTCGAAAATTTATTCTATTTACATTCATTGGTTCTGTTGCATGGGTATTAAGTTTTGTATTGACCGGTTATTTTATTGCCAGCATGCCTTTTCTAAAACCCTATTTAAAATATATCATCATCGCGATCATTGTTTTCGTTACCATACCCGTGGTCGTCCGCATTATTAAAGAATTTAAAAAAGCCGGCAGTAAAAAATGAGAGTGTTGTTTGAATGAGATTTATAGTTTCCACCAGAAAAGTTGATATACTTTAGAAGAAAAAAACAATCTTGGAACTTGCAAAAAAGAATGTAGGTGCTTATGCCGCTGATCTTGTAAAGCCGGGAATGGTGTTCGGCTTGGGGTCAGGGACCACTGTTTATTGGCTGGTCCAGGAATTGGCAACGAGAATAAGCCAGGGTTTGGAAATAACCGCTGTACCCACTTCTGAAGACACAAAGCGACTAGCAGAGCAAGCTGGCCTCAAGGTGATTGACTTAAATGAAATTGAGCGGTTGGAACTTACTATCGATGGAGCCGATGAAATTGATCCCCGCGGACAGCTAATTAAGGGAGGTGGGGGGGCGCTACTGCAGGAAAAGATCGTGGCGGCAGCTTCGAAGGAACTGATCATTATTGCCGATAGTTCCAAACTGGTTGCGAGCCTCGGAAAATTTCCATTGCCCGTCGAAGTTATTCCTTTCGGATATAAGCAAGTGGAACATCAGATCCTCGATTCTGGCATTTGTAATAAAATCAACCTGAGAAAAAAGGACGGTAAAACTTTTGTTAGTGATCATCATCACTACATCCTGGATTGTGAGTGTGAGAAGATCGTTGATGCGGCAAGCCTGAATATTTCATTGCACTTAATTCCCGGTGTAGTAGAAACTGGTCTTTTCATTGACATGGCAAATAAAGCGCTCATTGGATATGAGGATGGGAGAATTGAGTTGATCAATTTTAAATAGCCGATCTTCAGCAGACAAATTTGTATCCAATGCCATGAATGGTTTCTATCATAACATTTGGATCACCAGCCAAATATTTTCTCAATCTCATAACAAAGACATCCATGCTCCGGCCCAGGAAGAAATCATTTTTACCCCAGACATTGACCAGTATTTCCTCCCTCTTCAAGATCACATTTGGATGAGTACAAAGGAATTCCAGAAGATCCTTTTCGCGATTTGTGAGAATAATTTCTTTATTGTCCAATACCAATTTTAATTCATCAGGAAAAAATGAGAACCGGCCGATCTCTATTTTTGGCGACTTGTTGCGGAACAATAATTTGTTTCTCCTCTGGAAAACCTGGATCCTTAACAACAGCTCTTTCATATTGAACGGCTTGACAATGTAGTCATCACCCCCTGAGGCAAAACCTTTCAACTTGTCTTCCATTAATGACTTTGCTGTGAGGAAAAGGATAGGCATGACGTCACTTTTCTGTCTTATTTTTTTTGCAAGGCTAAATCCATCGCGGTAAGGGAGGTTTACGTCCAGGATGCAGATATCGGGAGATTTTTTCTGATAAAAATCCCAGGCGGTTTCTCCATCGGGACAATTGATCACCTCATAGCCTGCCTCTTCAAGATTATCCTTTATAATAAAGCCTAATTGCAGGTCATCTTCAGCTAATAATATCTTGAGCTTTTTTTCCATGAAAATTATTTGTTTCCTGGTAATTCGACTGTAAATGTACTACCCTTGCCAGGAACACTTTCCACATAGACCTTCCCCCCATGCGCATTGATTATTTTTCTTACAAAGGTTAGCCCGATTCCAAATCCTTTCGCGATGTACTCTTCGTTATTCTGAATTCTGAAGAATTTTCTGAACAGCTTTTTTTGCTGGCTCTTTTCTATTCCAATTCCATTGTCTGTTACAGCTAAAATGAATTGCCCGGGCTTGTTTAGTGTTGTGATCGTTATTACGGGTTGCTTTGAATATTTGATAGCATTTTCAATAAGATTGGTGATGAGGATGATCATATAGTCCCTGTCGGCTGGCAGGCAGGACGTATTCGCATTGAGATTTAATTGCAAACTGGCATTTTTTTGTTGGATCAGTGGCATGAGGTGAGTGATCGATTCCCTGATCAACTCGTGCATGTCAACTTTTTTCTTATGAAGGTGAAGCCTGCCTGACTCAGTGTGCGCGAATTGTAACAGCTTTTCGATCTGCTTATTTAAATAATCCGATTGATATTTTACAATGCCTGCGTAGGTGGCGAGCTTTTCCGGCTTTTCTATTATGTTTTTATTTTCCAGTGTCTCAGCTGCGAGGGCAAGTGTCGCCACGGGCGTTTTAAATTCATGAGTGAAGTTCTGAACGAATTCTTTTTGTATCTCATTCAGTGATTTCTGTCGGTAGAAAAAATACAAACTGCTGCCACATATAATGAGAACGATCAGGAGTATAACGCTGCTGATGATCCAAAAATTCATTTCGTAAAGGATATACTTCTGGACGTTGGGAAAATAAAAAGCCAGGTAATCGTAATTTCTTTTTAAGACCGGTGCGCTAAGATTTGACTTGTCATGAGAGCCGGCGGCCATAAGAGTCCTGGTAAATACATATCTGTTGTCTTTGGACCTGTAAACACCAAGTCCGCAATTTGTAAAGATCTCAAAGTTTTCCAATTCATCCTGCAGATAGCTTACCAGGCTATCATAATTAATGGGAAGCGAAACCCTGGCAAGGTACAGATGATTTTCCGGCCTCTCAACAAGCTGATTGAGATTGTTAAAATCATAGATCGAAATATTCAGGTCTTCGTATACACCACGGACAGTTTTAAGAACGCTGATGTCAAATTCCTTTTGTTCTTTACTATAGACCCTTTTCAACCATATCAATTGGAAAATAATAATGACAGCGATGATCAGGACACTGACAAAGATGCTCAAACGCGCCGTTGAAGATCGGATGCTGAATCGCATACAGAAAGCTAGGGCAAAGATCTATTCTTTGCCAATAATTATTGTTAACATCCGTTAACCGGGGGTTAATAAAAAAAAGAGACGGCCATTACAGCCGTCTCGCCTAAGTGACCCTTACTGTTGCCTACTTTCCCGAAGTTTTTTTCGGGGTTGTCTTTTTTTTATGATGTTTCTTCTTGGTAGTAGCAGGCGTTGCCGGTTTCATTTTTGGCTTAGTAGTATCGGCGTTGCTTACAGTTTTCGAAGCCGTAATTTTCTCTTTTTTAGGTGAAGCAGTGGCTACCGCTTTCATGGGTGTTGTTTTTTTGCTCGTCTGAGCGCTGGCAGCTGCTGATAAGAATAGCACGGCAACCAGGGGTAAAATGTACTTTTTCATAATTGTTTTTTTAATTTTAAAAATTGAACTACTAAGTTGAAGCAAGCATTATGCTAAGACAAAAAATCAAGACCGATTAACGAGCGATTAACCATCGTTAAAAGATGTGCAACACAATGAAGAGTGAAGTTTTTAGTTCGCCAGATTTATCTCGTACGCTGTTTGTTGCTTGGTTGCTTTGAAACCGAGATGCTCGTAAAACAAGTGCGCTTCCGTTCTTTTGATATTGCATCGCAACCTGATGGTGTCATTTCCTTTCTCTCTTGCCCATTGCTTTGTCTTTTCTATCAGCAGTTTTCCAATCCCTTTTCTCCTGAAATTTTCATCGATGACCAATCCGTTGATCTCGCAAAAGGGTAATGTTTCTATCAGGATAGCCCTTGCCAGGCCAATCCATCCGACCACTTTACCACCTTGCACGGCAACAAAGGCATTGTGATCTTTACTTGCCAGGACGGCATTTATATTTTGCAAAATCTGTTGCTGGGATAACGGGTAACCAAGCTGGCGCGAAAGCATGGTTATTTCCGCGGCGTCGTCCGTAGAAATTTGTCTCATAGAAATTTTCATGATTAATTGAATTGAATATAAATTTAGCCTCGTAGGCAGATTTTCTGGTAAAAAAAAATATCGCCCCAGCCTTTTCAATTCCTCCCACCCCCGTGCAGCCGGTCATAAAAAACAGACCGAAGTCAAGGGCAAGGATTGCGCAGAAAGGTGACATTTTAACGTTGAGTAGGATCTGAACTCTTAGTCATAGCTCGCAGCTTTTGATTACCTTCGCACACATTTTTGAACGAATAAATTACTCCCGTCAGGGAACTGGGCACATGAATAATATCCGGAATTTTTGCATCATCGCTCATATCGACCACGGAAAATCCACCCTGGCGGACCGCCTTTTGCAATTCACAAACACAGTCAGCGAACGCGACATGATGGACCAGGTGCTGGATGATATGGATCTGGAGCGTGAGAAAGGAATTACCATTAAGAGTCATGCGATTCAGATCAACTACAATCACGCCAACGGCCAGGAATATATTTTAAACCTGATCGACACTCCCGGCCATGTGGATTTTAGCTATGAAGTGAGCCGTGCTCTCGCTGCCTGTGAGGGTGTCCTGCTACTTGTGGATGCAACGCAAGGGATACAGGCACAGACGATCAGTAATCTTTACCTCGCAATCGGGAATGACCTGGAGATTATTCCTGTCATCAACAAGATCGACATGGACGGTGCGATGATCGAGGAAACAAAGGACCAGATCATTGAGCTGGTAGGTTGCAAGCCTGAAGATATTTTGCTTGCAAGTGCAAGAACAGGGTTGGGAGTGGATGATATTCTGAAAGCTATTGTTGAAAGAATTCCTGCACCGAAAGGTGATCCATCCGCGCCATTACAGGCTGTAATTTTTGATAGTGTGTTCAATAGTTTCCGCGGCATCATTGTGTACTACCGGATTTTGAATGGCTCAATCAAAAAAGGAGATAAAGTAAAATTTGTTTCTACTGACCAGGAGTATGAAGCCGATGAAGTAGGCATTTTAAAATTAAAAATGTTGGAAAAGCCGGAAGTGTCTTGCGGTGATGTGGGTTACATCATCACCGGTATTAAAAATGCAAGAGAAGTGAAGGTTGGTGATACAATAACTACTGCCAATAATCCCGATCCGCAAATGGTGCAGGGTTTCCAGGAAGTAAAGCCCATGGTGTTTGCCGGAATTTTTCCGATTGATACGGATGAGTTTGAAGAACTGAGAGATTGCATGGATAAGCTGCAGCTCAATGATGCTTCACTCACCTTTGAACTGGAAACATCCCAGGCTCTTGGTTTTGGTTTCCGATGTGGATTTCTCGGGTTACTGCACATGGAAATCATACAAGAACGGTTGGAAAGAGAATTTGATCAGACTGTCATTACTACCGTTCCCAATGTTGGCTTTGTCGCTTATACTACGAGTGGTGAAAAGATCGCCGTGAATAATCCGACGCAAATGCCTGACCCGGTTAGAATCGACAGGATAGAAGAACCTTATATCAAGGCACAGATCATTAGTAAACCGGAATATATCGGAAACATTATGACGCTCTGCTTAGGCAAACGCGGCATTTTATTGAACCAGCACTATCTTACTCAAACAAGAGTGGAATTGCTTTTTGAGATGCCGCTTACTGAAATTGTTTTTGATTTCTATGACAAACTGAAATCACAGACACGGGGCTATGCTTCTTTTGATTATCATCCCATCGGCTATCGCGAAAGCGATATTGTAAAAATGGATATTATATTGAATGACGCCTTAAGCGCCCTGATTCACAGAAGCCGTGCGCAGGATTTTGGAAGAAGGCTGTGCGAAAAATTGAAAGAGCTCTTGCCCCGCCAGCAATTTCAAATTGCCATACAAGCAGCGATAGGAGCGAAGATCATTGCCAGGGAAACCATTTCAGCTTTGCGAAAAGATGTCACGGCTAAATGTTATGGCGGCGACATCACCCGGAAAAGAAAATTGCTGGAAAAACAAAAAGAGGGAAAGAAAAGAATGCGGCAGATAGGAAATGTGGAAGTTCCACAAGAAGCTTTTTTAGCAGTATTAAAACTGAATGATTAGCGCCGATAGTAATTCCGGGTCAGTTTTTCTATCTTCATAGCCTTCATGGATAAACCTGGCTTAGTTTCGTATGTGAGATCTCAATTTGTCACGATCGGTCTTCTCGCGATCATTGTCTTTTACCTTATCAACGGCGTTTGTTACCTGCGCTCTCAATCCATCACTTCCGACGAAGGATCATTTTATACTTATGCGATCCGGTATTTAAAAGGAAATCCCGAGCGAATCAATCCTGTTGCGGACAATAGCAAAATGCCCGTTACCGTACTGAATACAATGCCACGCCTTGCAGAAAATGTGTTCACTGACGGAATAAAAAAAAATGACGGTGGTGTTTCCGACATCATGCATGGCCGTTACATAACGTTGCTGGTGTCTATAATCACTATTCTTTTGGTGTTCAGATGGAGCAGCGAATTATACGGGAAGAAAGCAGGGTTATTTTCTGCTTTCCTGATGAGTATTTGTCCCAACAATATGGCTAGCGCAGCATTGGTGACAACGGACGCTTATTCCGATTTGTTTCTGCCTGCAAGCATGTATTTTCTTTGGAAGTATTGTACTATAAAAACCGGGCGATATTTTATTTTTTTATCTCTAACGCTAGGGTTATCACAATTGGTCAAGCAATCTTTGTTTCACCTGTACATCCTGCTTCCCGTTTGCCTGGCGTGCTATTATATGACTCACTCCGCAAAAATCAAATACGGTTTGTTTTTTAGACGGGTTGTTATTTTCCTTTTGCTCAATTGGCTTGTTATTAACCTCGGCTGGTATTTCTATCAGAGTTTTTGGCGAGTGGGCGATTATCGTTTCATGAGTCATTTATTCCAAACTTTTCAAAGCGTTCTTCCATCGTGGATGCCAGCGCCCTTTTCGAAACCGTTTATTGACGGATTAGATATGGCAAAATATTATGATCGTTTAGGTGGAGGATATGATCCCGTTAGTTCTTTCGGCAATGTTACCATACTCGGACACTCTAAGACCGGGGGAGGTTTTTGGTATTACTATTTCGTATCCATTTTTTATAAAACGCCCATTGCATATTTCATCTTTTTGGTTTGGAGCCTGGCTCTGTTATTTAAAACGAGATCCTTCAAAGAATTTATGAGCAAAGAGTTTTTCCTTTTTGCCCCTGTGATATATTTTTTGATCGTGTTGAGTTTCTTATATCATACTCAAACCGGTTTGCGACATCTGATTTTTATCTACCCTTTTATTTTTGTTTTTGCGGGGATTATTATTCCATCTGTGAAGAGCATTTACCAGAAAGTTCTTCTTGCTTCAGTAAGCCTGTTCCTGTTAATAAGTGTGTTGAGTTACTGGAGAAATTATTTTCCCTATACAAATGAATTTATTATCGACAAGAAAATGGCTTTCCAATATGTTGGAGCAGCCAATCTCGAATTTAAGCAAGGAGAAATTCTTCTTCAACAATATTTGAAGGATCACCCTGATGTACATTACACGCCCCGTAATCCTGCAAGCGGGGCTTTTGTAATGAGCGTTGCGGATTATTTAGACATCTGGAATCGTCACCAATATGAGTGGATCCACAAGTTCAAACCAATTGGTCATGTTGCCTGCACTTATTTATTGTTCAAAGTAAAAGAGAAAGATTTGGAATAATGGCCGGCAAAAAAATTCAGAACATCTCCGGAAACTAGTATTCATTCTAGTTCAGATCATTCCCGTTTTTCTTGCTCCGGTTTTTTTGAGATTTTTCCTCAAGTTTTTTCTCATTGGGCTTTCCCTGCATATCCAGGAGCGGGTCGCCGACGGGTGCCTGGCCCTCTTCTAATTTATAATTGAATAATTTGTCAATGTGAACCCATTTCCCATTTTGCCATTTGAATGCTTCATAATCTCCATCCGGAACATAGGTCCATTTATTCTGTGGTTCGTCTGTTTCGGATATTAAGTGATCTACGATGATCAGCTTGCTCTCGTCGTCGTATTTTAAAATCGCTCTTGCCTCTTTCTTATATTCGAGGCTAAAGCGATACTGAGGTGCCCGTTTTACGCTGTCTTTTTCAAAACTGAAATATTGGCCTCCGAAAACAGGCTCACCCCTGTCGCCAAATGTCATTACTTCGATCCATTTTTTGTTGCTCATGACACCGTTGTTATCGAAACCGATCATTGTATAATAATTCTTGCCGTTATAAGTTGTTTTTGCTATGTCATAATAAACAGCGCCAATCCAATTTGCCTTTGTGCGGATGGAATCCATGGCACCAGTGGTAAATTCTGAAAAGTCACGGAGAGGAAATAATTTCAGTGAACCGTCGGGAGTTTTCATCTGGATGGCGCCTCTTTGCCGGGAGTAGTAATCATCAAATGAAATGTTCCAGGTAAAAATTCTGAAGGCGCTGTCAGGAGCGTACAATTTTGATACGCCCTGGACGGAGTCAAATGGATAGTAAAAAGAATTCTTTATTTGTAGGGCCCGAATCAAGGTCTTTACAAAAAAACTGTCCGACCTCATGCGCCCCGCTGTGAGGCTGTCTAAAATAATATCTGCAGCTAGATGCTGTAAAGAATCCTCTTTTTCCTTCAATTTTCTTCTGTCAGCGGATAAAATTTTTTGAGCATTGCAGAACGGCGCGGCCGAAGCAAGTGCAATGACAATAAGAAGTATATATTTAGAAAATCTTCCCAGGGGAAACGCTTTTAGCATCGGACTAAGTTACGATGCAATAAACGGTAAAATGGTTGTAAAAGTGTACAACCTAATCCATGTTTTCAAGGAATGGGGAAAGTGAGTGAAATTTTACAAAGCTTTAGCAAAATCGATCAGGCTGTCAAAGGCAAGATCAATATCGGGCTGCGGAAGTGGTTGGTTAGGATGGGTTGTTCTGAGATACACTGTATAGGTTCCTGCATTGCGACCAAATTGCATATCACTGGGTTTGTTACCCACCATGATAGCTCTCGAAAGATCAACGGATGGGAAATCTTTTGTTGCCAGTAAAGCCATACCGGGATTTGGTTTCCTGTAAAAATTTGTTGGCTCGGTGGCCCTACAATAGTAGATCTTGTCAATCCGCCCACCAGCTCCTTCAATTCTCAATTTCATTCGCTCATGAATGTCCAGCAAGTCTTTTTCAGTCATCAATCCCCGGCCGACCCCACGTTGGTTACTGATCACCATGATCGTATTAAATTTTTTTGACAGGAGGTACAGAGCTTCTGTGACGCCTGGATAGAATTCAAATTGACCCCAGTTTAAGACGTATTCGTTTTCTTTTTCGTAATTGATGACTCCGTCGCGGTCAAGAAGGAGCGTCCAGTCTGCCCCGATATTTTCAATGTGCAGAGGTATTTGTTGTAATTCTTCCTGCGCCCGGTTATAATCTTCGGGTATGCCTATGTCAATAAAATATTTGTCCTGGACGACCCCCAATATTTTCTTGTATGGAAAATATTTTTCCAAAAAATCGTTTTCAAAAGAAAATTTTTCTGGCAAGTCTTTCTCCAGGAAGCTTTCGACATTTAGAATGTAAGTGCCCGCATTAATGTCACCGCTTTTAAAAAACTGTTTTTCTTTGAAATTTTTTACTGTCCAATCGTTATCCAGTTCCACGGCTCCATAGCGATCAAAGTTCTCCATCGGTTTTAACAACAAAGTACACTCGGCATGATTGTCCTTGTGAAATGAATAAGCATTTTGAATATCGGCTTTGAAAAGGGAATCACCGTTCACAACAGTAATGTCACTTTCTGTCGCTCTTTTACAAGCGAATTGTATTGCTCCTCCAGTGCCAAGCAGTTCGTCTTCGACCGAAAATTGACAACTAAGAGTTGGAAATTCACTAGTCAAAAAATCTTCGATCATTTCATGTTTGTACCCCAATGAAAAAATAAATTTTTGTATGCCCTGTGACAGCAGGTAGCGGATAACGTGCTTGAGAAAAGGTTGTCCCGACACGGGGGCCATGCATTTCGGAAGATCCGGAACTGCGGAGCGAAGCCTCGTCCCTAAACCGCCGGCTAATATGATCACTTCTTTTAATTCCATGTCAAAGCTTGCTTAAGGGGCCGGAGGGAACAATTCTTCCTCCACCAATTGGCAAATGATATGGCCCGCCATTATATGGCTTTCCTGTATACGTGGAGTGTCAGTCGAAGGAATATTGATAAGATAATCGCTGGATGATTTCATGGCCCCGCCAGTGTTTCCGGTAAAGCCAACAGTGATCATTTTTTTCTCTTTTGCTTTTTCAAATGCTTTTATGATATTTTTCGAATTCCCGGAGGTAGACAGCCCTACCAGGACATCACCCTCATGGCCGATACCGTCTATGATCCTTGAGTAAACCACGTCGTAACTGTAATCATTCGCTACGGCGGTGAGGTACGATGTGTTGCAGTGCAAAGCTTCGGCAGGTAAGGCTTTCCGGTCACTGTAAAACTTGCCAGAAAATTCTGCAGCCAGGTGTTGTGCATCGGCGGCGCTGCCGCCATTGCCGCAGAAATAAACGTGCTTGCTATTTTGAAAGGCTTTAACGATCATCGCAATAACTTTTTCAATCGTTGCGATCAATTCTTCATTTTTTAACAGATGTTGCTTTACATCTATCGAAGCCTGTATGATATTTTTGATCTTGTCCATGTCGTTTGCAATCTATTTAAATCTTAGATCGTGTTTCTACACGGTCCATGTCGTCAGTCCATGCTCAACAAACTGGTAACTGCGATGCACTCCTCCAAATTTTTCTAAACTCTTTGCCACAGCATACTTGCTATTGCCCGGACAGTAAAAGATCATGAATCCGCCACCACCCGCACCGGATATTTTCCCTCCTGTAGCCCCGGCAGCTTTCGCCGTTTCATAAATGTCATCCATCAACTCATTACTGATCCCAGTGGCCATCTTTCTTTTTTGCTGAAATCCGAAATCCAGAATTTCACCGATCTCATGCAACCGTCCTTTCAACAAAGCTTCCTTCATCATTTGCGCCTGCTGTTTCAACTGGTGCATCGCTTCAATTGATGTTTCTTTTTGGTCTGTCACGTTCCTGGCCTGCTGTTCAATGATCTTTGCTGAATCACGACTTTTGGAAGTATAATACAGCAATAAATTATTTTCGAGTTCAAATAAATATTGTTGTTTGATCCGGAGCGGATTGACGATCACTTTATCCTCATCATAAAATTCCATGTAATTAACGCCGCCAAATGTTGCGGCGTATTGGTCCTGTCTTCCGCCTGCGAGCCCCAAATCCTTCCTTTCAATTTCATAGGCATAATGTGCAATGTCATATTCGCCAAGTGGCAGCCTCAACATTTCGGCAAAGGCGCCAATGATAGCGACTACCAAGGTTGAAGAAGTGCCCAATCCCGAACCAGCCGGGGCATCTACGAAAGTTGACAACCGAAAATTCATCTTCTGCAATCCATAATCTTTTTGAATACGGTTGTAGACCCCTTTTAATAAAATCATTTTTCCATTTGCAGGTAATTCTTCGCTCCACTCAAAACTTTCTTCTTGCAGCTGATCAATTGCAGTAAGTACGATACCATCCTGCTGTATAGGCTCAAGCGTGGCATGTGCATACAGTGATAAGGTAACATTCAAAATGGCACCGCCATATAAATCGCTGTATGGACTGACATCAGTTCCGCCGCCTGCTAACCCAATGCGTAAAGGAGCTTTGCTTCGATAGATCATGATTTAATTCAAAAGTCAAAATGCAAAAATCAAAACTTTTTTGACTTTTTAATTTTTACTTTTTACTTATTGTAAGGATTGCACTAACAAGATTGGCCCAACTATACTTTTGTTTTTCGCTGCGAAGATGCGGCAAAAAATAATTCTCTCCTAATTGATAAAAACGTTGAATGGCAGCAGCGATGGATTCTGCGTTTGGTTCAGCCACCAGCCCTGCCTTTTCATTCGGCACGAGCGATGGCAACCCGCCTACATTGGTGACGATCATCGGCTTTTCAAAATGGTATGCCAGCGGCGTAACTCCACTTTGCGTTGCATTTCGGTAAGGCTGTATCACAGCGTCTGCAGCACATAGAAAATATTTCACTTCACCATCAGGAATGAAATCGGTTCGCAATATCACACTATCACGGATACCCAGCCTGTCTATCTGCTCCTGGTAAGGTCTTTCATTTTCATAGAATTCACCCGCGATTAGCAATTTTAGTCCCGATAGCGATCGGGATCGGATTTCAGTCCCGACAGCTATCGGGATCGGATTTTCTGCTAAAATTTTCATCGCATCAAGTAAAATATCAAGTCCCTTATATTTCCTGATAAATCCAAAGAACAGAATTATTAATTCTTCATTATTAATTTTTAATTTTTCTCTCGCTTCAGATTTTGAAACAGGCGAACCGAAATTATCATACAACGGGTGCTGAACAAGTATGGCCGTTTTATTTTTCTCGAGCTTCCTGAGATCATCCATGACTTTTTCACTCATCGTAATAAAGCCGTCACAACTTTTGAGAAAATATTTGGTAAATACTTTGTCTCCCGGTCGATGCTCATGCGGAATAACGTTGTCTGCAATGCAAATAATTTTTGTGCGGTGAGCTTGTCGAGCCATATTTTTTCTCACTCTTCGTAAAATAGTTCCTAAGGAAGGGCCCATAAATGGAAGCCAGTAACGAACAACAACGATATCGGGTCCTTCCTTTCTGATACGATTTCCAACCTTGAGCCAGTTGAAGGGATTGATGGAATTAATAGCTGAAGTTATTTTTAATCCTGGCGGTGCAGGTTCGCTGGTATATTGTGTTTTCCCCGGGAATAAAAAATTTGGGTACTGTAATGAAAAGGAGTAGATCGTGCAATCATAGCCTTGATCTATAAATTCTTTTGCCAACCGGTGATCGAATGTGGCCAATCCTCCCCGTAGAGGATATGCGGGACCTATAATAATGACCTTCTTCATCAGAGCCCCAGCTTTTCTTCGATAAGATATGCATTTCGCCCGGGAGCGTTCCGTGAAATAAGTTCGGCGACAAAACCAGTAACAAAAAGTTGTGTACCGATGATCATAGCCAGGAGGGCAAAAAAGAAAAGGGGACGTTGGGTCAGCCCGGTTTTATCAAAAAAGAATTTCGAAATAGTGAGGTAGATAAAAATTATCAGACCAAATAGAAAGGCCAGTGCTCCCCATGTCCCAAAGAAATGCATGGGTCGCTTGCCGTATTTGCCCACAAATAAGATCGAGGCAAGGTCCAGGCCACCCGTTATCAAGCGTCCCATTCCAAATTTCGATCTGCCATATTTCCTTGGCCGGTGTTCAACTACTTTTTCACCGAT
>VBAQ01000044.1:0-3636 GCA_005883765.1 Bacteroidota bacterium | reverse complement strand
TAGCGATGCATCTCGCCGTATACTTCAATGCTTTTTACAACTTTTAAATTGTAAGCCTTTAGCCCGCAATTAAAATCGTGCAATTTTATTTTTGAGACTCGCGCCGTAAACCAGTTGAAAAATTTAGAAGGAATGGTTTTGGAGACAGGGTCATGGCGGGTTTTTTTCCATCCGCTTACGAGATCATATCCATCTTCCACGATCATTCGGCGTAATCCGGGTATTTCGCCGGGGCTGTCCTGGAGGTCGGCATCCATGGTAATGACTACATTGCCGCGGGCAGCGCGGAAACCTTCATTAAGAGCGGCGGACTTTCCATAATTGCGTTTAAATTTTATTCCCTTGAGATTCGGATCTCCTTTTTGAAGTTTTTGAACTACCTGCCAGGACCCGTCGCTGCTTCCATCGTCTACCATAATTATTTCGTACGATAAGCCGTTCTCGTTAGCTATACGTCGTATCCATTCCGTTAATTCCGGTAATGATTCGGCTTCATCTAGAAAAGGGATAATGATGGAAATGTCCATTACATGCTCATTTGATCAAGAGGATTGACGGGTTTCTTTTTCGTTACAGCAGCGCCAATAAGAGAGCCAATAGCTCCAACAATTGCATAAACCAGAATAATTCCACCGATAGTAAATACCCAGAACATTTTCTGCCACATTTCTATTCCTTTTTCAATTTGATCATCCGGAGTATTGCGTTCCTCCATTCTTTGTCTTGCAGTCTCAACCATCTTCTGCTTAATATCCGGAAAAATTAAAAAAAGAATAATTGTGAATGCGATCATGATCAGGGCGAGCAATGCCGTAGTCTTAAAACCATAACTAAAAAGATTGCCAAAGGTTACCTGGTTATTCAAGGCATTTCCATATTGAATAATGAAAATTATCAGCCCGGCAACCATAAGAAGGTAGCTGATCCATGCCATTGAAGGGTTCTTCCAGAGACCCGTGAGCTGCAAAATAAGCGTATAGACAATGAGAACGGCAGCGATGACCGAAGCAGCTACAAAATGAGTCATTGGTTTTTTCTGTTCCATAAAAAAATTTATTGGTTCAAAAATAGTTGCTCTTTATTAATTATCCCGATAACTTTTCCCATTAGCTCCTTCCCGATGAATGGTGAGTTTTTTGATTTCGATCTCAGGTCTGATTCTTTCACGGTCCACTTTTGTTTTGGATCAAATAAGGTAAGCGTGGCCTTTTCATTTTCGCGAATACCCGCTATTTGTTTTTGAAAAATTTTTCTCGGACTAAGGCAGAGCAGCTCCACTAATTTTTCCTGGCTGATGTTTTTAAGACAAGTATTGAGCACCGCGTAAGCTGTTTCCAACCCGATCATTCCATATTTTGCGTATTCAAATTCCAGCACTTTGCTGTCGTATTCATGGGGTAGATGATGTGTAGCAATGCAATCAACGGTTCCATCAGCGACTGCCTGTCGCAAGGCAGCCCGGTCCTCTGTTGTTCTTAGCGGCGGGTTTACCTTCAGGTTAGTATCGTAGTCTTTGAGATCCTCATCGCAAAAAAACAAATGATAAGGAGTGGCGGAACACGTCACCCGTGCATTTTCTTTCCCTCTTTTGATGTATTCAAGAGATTTTTTAGTACTCACTCCGGTGAAATGTATTTTTGATTCTGCATACCTCGTCAATTTTATGTCTCTTGCGATCACCAACTCTTCAGCCATAGCTGGCTTACCTGGCAATCCCAATTGTGTCGACATGATCCCTTCGTTCACCAAGCCATGAGCATTGATGCTTTTATCATCCGGAAGCTGAACAATGATCCCATCGAAAGCCTTCACATATTGAAGTGCCTTTACCAACAAACCGGAAGATTGAACAGAATTTATTCCATCGCTGAAGGCAACGGCACCGCTGATCTGCATGTCATACATTTCAGCCAATTCCTTTCCTTCCGCATTTTTTGTGATGGCGCCGATTGCGTAAATATCAACTGGCAGGGATCGGCTCTTTTGAATGATATATTCGACGTTGGACTTGTTGTGAGTGACGGGATTGGTATTTGGAATCACCATTACATCTGTGTAACCACCGGCGGCTGCGGCTCGTGCTCCTGTTTCCAGCGTTTCTTTGAATTCATAGCCCGGATCGGCAAAATTCGCGAACACATCCATCCATCCCGGCGAGACATGAAGCCCTTCCACCCTGATCTCCTGATCTATTTTCAATGACAAATTCTTATCTAGTCTTTTGATAATTCCGTTCTCAATAAAAATATCAGCGATTTGACCGTTGAAAGGGGAGGAAGGATCAACGATGCGGGCCTGCTTAATGAGAAGATTCATTAAGCGGCGAAGATAAAGTTTGTTTTGGGATAATAAAAAACATGCTTCACACCTGCCCTAGATAAAAAGAAACCGTCTCACCATAAGGGGACGGTTTTCTTTTGTTGTGGTTTTTTCTGGCGTTAATGTTTTGTATTTGCAATTTAATTGCTGCAATGACCTGGTCCGGTTGCTCCTTCGTTGTAATTTGTAAGAGCTGTCACAAGTGCACTTGTAGCGGATGGTGCTAAAGTTCCACTTCCGACGGGAGGAATTACTAAACTTCCGATCAAGGCATCAGCGGCGTCAATGGATGATTGGATTGAAACGGCGCTGGAACCATTTGCAATATTTAACTTAGCTGCGATTAATTGATGGGCTAGTGACAGCAAAACATTTCCGGCTGCAGGCGTATTCAGAATGCTGCATAATTGCAGATCAGGGTAACTAACAGTTCCTAAACTTAAGCTCGTAATCTGAGCAGGATTTGCAGGATCAGTAATTTTATCAAACCACTGATTAGTGGCTCATTATTCAATGCCTTGCGGCAGGAGCAAAGGATTAATGTGGTCAGTCATAGCGATACGAGAAAAGTCAATCCGTGATCGTTGATGAATGCTTTAGAAGGAATTGGGTGAGAAGCAATGGTTGTTTTGAAGGACTGGAGTATGATTTGCGGCGAGAAATAAAACATTTCCATTCGGGCGAATTCAATAAACAATTTTAATAGCCTAAAAATTTTTGTTTGTAAGAAAAGAAACACCCCCGCCATAAGCAAGACGGTTTCTTATTTTAAGAAATGAATTGAAAGAACTTATTGGTTGATCTGCAAAATTTTTCCGGAAACTTTCTTATCGCCGATTCTTAAGACATAAATCAAATTTGCTACCTGTTGTTTTTGGGAACTCATCTGGAAAGTCTGTGTGCCTGCAGAAATAAATCCCTGGTAAACGGTTCTTATTTTTTGTCCCATCATATTGTATACTTCCAAGGTGCCCTTTCCACTGATCGACGTAGTCACAACAAAATTTATTTTGTCACTGAATGGATTGGGGTATGCTTTAACGGTGGGAGCTTGCGACGGAGTTGTCATTTCCGTGGTTCGTGATGTAGCTCTATTGATTGTAGTAGGTGTTCCACAAACTGTTGGAGAGTTACTTGGAGAACAATTATTGTCTGTGACCACACTAATAATATATCCCGAGCCAGCCGGAATGTGGCTAAAGGTAATATTGTTTGTGTTTGAAGTGTGGATGGAGTTACCCGGTTGTACGCCAGGTATGTTGTCCCCGTTTTTGTCTGTAATGGTATAAGTAGCATTGGCGAAGACATTTGTTACTT